>CASBRC010000291.1 GCA_949128015.1 Synechococcales cyanobacterium PMM_0003 | reverse complement strand
GCGCGGAGCGCCGCATCTCTCCTCTGGCTTTTATGTCCTGATACAGCTAACAACAGATGTAATAGTATCCGCAATACTTTGAAGATAGATAGGTTAAGATATATGCACCTTTAAATATAAAAGATTCTCAAAGTACACTTTTTAACTTAAGTAGATGGACTTACAGCCTGTTGAAGCTTTAAAGGGTATAGAGAGATTTTTGAAAGTGCCGCGAAGCGGCACTTTCAAAAATCTCTCTGGGTTTCATGGCAGCGCAAAGCGCTGTAAGAAATAACCCAATCTCGTAATGTAAAAAAGTAGAAGCGTATAGGGGGAGCGACCAAATGACATTTGAACCGAGTTATTTCAAAGCTGATTTATTTAAGGTTTTATCCAATCCAGTCCGAATTCAAATATTGGATGCTTTACGGATTGGTGAGCAGAGCGTTAATTCGATCGCCCAATGGATTGAGGTCGAACCTTCGGCGGTTTCGCAACAGTTGGCAGTGATGCGGCGTTACAACTTAGTGCGATCGCGAAAACAAGGAAATTTTGCCTACTATTCTGTCGGCGATGCCACGGTTTTTAAGGTGTTGGATTCGGCACTAGAACTTTTTAACAATCACGTCATTGAAATGCGGGAATCACTGCAAAAATTGGAGTAATTAAAATCTCATGAGATCAGCAGAAAGCTTAAATAGCAAGAATCAGATTTCTCAAAATAATCCTTTTAATAATCCTTTAAATTAATTCGCGAGCTAGTCAATCCTGCGATCGCACTTGCCGCATTGGGCAGTATCGAATCATTACTCGCAGCAGTAGTTGCCGATGGTATGAGCGTAAGCGATCGCCACAATAGCGATCGGGAGCTAATCGGACAAGGTTTAGCAAATATGATCGTGCCATTCTTCGGCGGGATTCCTGCGACGGGTGCGATCGCTCGTACTGCGGTGAATGTCCGTGCTGGTGGTAAAACGCGTCTATCAGGAGTTATTCACGGTGTCGCGCTTGCGCTGATCGTGTCAGCCTTTGCGCCCCTTGCCGCCCGCGCTGGAATTCTGATAATTACCAGTATCCGCATGATGGAGTGGGAAGCGATCGGCTTACTAGCTTCTACTGAGCTTCTCTCTGAAAGTCGAGACAAGAATTTTGTAAAAGTATTGCTTTGCAATACTTTTACAAAATTCTTATGACTCGCTTAACCAAACTTACCAGAGACATACTCTTGAGTTTGTTGCTTGTTGGCTGAGTTGAAGATGATTTTGGTGTTATTAAACTCCACCAACTCTCCCAAATACATAAAGGCCGTAAAGTCGGAAATACGGGATGCTTGCTGCATGTTGTGGGTCACGATTAGCACCGTTACTTTATTTCTGAGCTGGGTTATTAATTCTTCGATGCTAGAAGTTGCGATCGGATCTAGAGCTGAAGTTGGCTCATCAAATAACAACATCTCAGGATCAGTCGCCAAAGCTCTGGCAATACAGAGTCTTTGCTGTTGTCCACCTGACAGATTAAAGGCAAGGTCATTCAGGCGATCTTTTACCTCATTCCATAGTGCGGCATCTCGCAACGCCTTTTCCACCTTGTCGGCAATCAATTTCTTTTGATGAATCCCCCTGACGCGCAATCCATAGGCAACATTCTCAAAAATTGTCTTAGGAAAAGGATTAGGCTTTTGAAATACCATCCCAATTCGCATTCTGACTTCAATTGGATCAATATTTTTATCGAGAATATTTTGTTTTTCAACAAAGATCTCCCCTGCATAGCGATTTCCTGAGTAAAGATCATGCATTCGGTTAAAGCAGCGCAAAAGCGTAGTTTTACCGCAGCCTGATGGGCCAATCAATGCTGTAACTCGGTTCTCAGCTATTTTTAAATTGATGTTTTTAAGGGCTTGGACAGAACCATAAAAGAAGCTAAAGTCTTTAACCTGAGCCTTTAGTCTCACTTTTTTAGTAGCTGCTGTTGGGGTGTTAGTTTCCATTTATTTCAATTAGTTAATTAATCAATTACTCAACAAAGATTTGCTCTTAAACTTTCTCTAGACTTACCATTTAATGCGCTTGCGGAAGTAATAGCGAAGGTAAATCGCTAATCCATTCATAGCTAGAGTCATCAGAATCAAGATTACTCCAGCCGCAGCTGCATTTGTTTGAAACTCTGGCTCTGGTCGGGATACCCAGTTAAACATCTGAATCGGCATTACCGTAAATGGAGCTTCTAGCCATGTAAAAGCTTTAGTCGGGAAGTCAACAAAGGGAGAATCTGGCAAAAATGCAATGAATGTCAATGCGCCAATCGTCACCAATGGCGCAGTCTCGCCGATCGCTCTAGATAGTCCCACAATAATTCCTGTCAATATGCCGCCTGCGGAAGATGGTAAAAGATGATCCCAGATCATTTGCCATTTGCTTGCACCCATTGCATAGGCTGCTTCTCGGAGCGAGTTAGGAACTGACTTGAGTGCTTCTCGCGTAGTCACAATCACTACAGGCAAAATCAGCAAGGATAGCGTTAAACCTGCGGTTAGAATACTTTCACCCAACTTAAGCTGCTGCACAAACACCCCTAGCGCCAACAATCCATAAATGATGGAAGGTATGCCAGCCAGATTGGCAATGTTGATTTCGATAATGTTAGCAAACCAATTCTTGCGGGCATATTCTTCTAAATATATGCCTGAGGCAATACCAATAGGAACTGTCATCACGATAGTTACTAGCATAGTTAGGCAGCTACCAACCCAAGCGGTTAAAATACCTGCCAGCTCTGGCTCAGGATCAGAAAAAGATGTAAGAAATCCCCAATTAATGCGTGGGATTCCTGTGATTGATAGCTGAAGTATCAGCGCAATCAGAGTCAAAATGCTGATCAAAAGAGAAAGAATAGCGACGATAATAAATATGTAATCCCAGAGTTTGCGGCGACTAATATTTGCCTTTAGCTTTTGGATATTATGTGATTGCATAGCTCTAATAAACCTCTCGAAATCGCTTAGTCAAAAAGAACCCAATAACATTAAGCAATAGCGTAATCAAAACTAGGGTTAGTCCTGCTGCAAAAATTGTCTGATACTCTATAGTGCCTCTAGCAATGTCGCCCTGTGAGACTTGGACGATGTAAGTGGAGATGGTGGCGGCTCCTTCGAGTGGGTTCCATGTGTAAATTGGCTGCAATCCTGCTGCGATCGCCACAATCATCGTCTGCCCGATCGCTCTTGAAATCCCTAAGATGTAAGCTGCCATAATCCCTGAGATCGCTGAAGGCAATACCACGTTGAGCGCAGTTTGTAATTTTGTTGCTCCCATCGCATAGGAACCTTCGCGCATTTGCAGAGGGACAGCTCTCATCGCATCCTCGCTAATCGAGCTAATAAATGGCACGATCGCAATCCCCATTACTAGCCCTGCACTGAGCATATTAAATCCAGGCAAGATGAAATAATCAAACTCCTCCAATCCTGGCATAAAAAACTTTTGAACCGCTAAAATTGACTCTTTGAGCAAAGGTGTAACAAAGAGCAGAGCAAAGTAACCATATACGACGGTAGGGATGCCTGCCAAAACCTCTAAAATTGGCTTGATTATTTCTCGCAAGCGATCTGATGCAAATTCGCTTAAATAAATTGCAATAATTGTACCAAGGGGAATAGCCAAAGCTAGAGCTACTCCAGTGGTAACTAATGTCCCTGAGATTAGTGGCAAAATGCCATATTTTGGTTCACTGAATAAAGGAGTCCATTCGGTGGCTGTCAAGAACTCAACGATTGAGACTTTTTGAAAGAATTGCCAAGCCTCGCCAATCAGAATTTCCATGATCCCAAAGGTGGTCAGGACTGAGGATGAAGCCGCTAAAAAAAGTACTATTTCAATCACTTTTTCAATGATTAGGCGCTTTTGAGTGCGAATACGTTTAAAAGTTGTTAGGTTGCCAATACTGGCTTCTTTATTCATGAGATTGTGTGTATTTCTAGAAATGTGGCATAGACATAGCCAAAATGCAGATAAGACAAATGCTTAAAATCCCAAAAATGTTGAGGATTACATTTCTGGGATTAAATTGAATTGAATTTATGAGATATAGCTCTTTTCATGCAAGAGAGTTAAAGAAGGTTGTTTCCCCGCCAAAGGCGGGGAAACAACCTCGTACTTTACTAGAGAAAATTCTACGAGCAACTGACAAGAAAAGAGTTTTAGCGAACTTCGCGTGCAATCAATTCGTTAATAGTCAGACCAATTTCTGCTTTGCCTCCAAAAATGGTGCCGAGTTTACCCTTGTTGTAATTAGTAAGAATCTGACCGTATGCATTCTGAGGGAATGGAGTGTAGCGAGCCTGTTTGACAACCTTGTTGCCATTGTTGAACACATAGGTTACGAAGCGCTTTACTTCAGGACGCTTAGCAGATTTGGCACTGACGTAAATGAACATTGGACGGGAGAGTGGCTGATAGGAAGCATTTTGCACAGTGGCATCGGAAGCCATGACTGCTTTACTACCGCCTCTAGGAATAATGCCAACGGCTCGAATGCGGTTTTTATTCGCCTCTAAATAAGACTTGCCAAAATAGCCTAGAGCGCCGCGATCGCCTGATACGCCTCTGACCAATACGTTGTCATCTTCGCTAGGGGTATAGTCAGTGCGGCTAGCCTTGGACTTGCCATTAATTGCTTCGGTGAAATAATCAAAAGTACCCGAATCAGGACCAGGACCAAATAACTTTAAGGGAACATTAGGAAAGCCTTTACGAACTTGGCTCCAGTTTTTAATTGTAGAACCAGGTTCCCAAATTCTCTTGAGTTCATCGACAGTCAGATCCTTTGCCCAAGTATTTTGTGGATTGACAACCACAACTAAACCATCATAGGCAATAGGAAGCTCAAAGAAACTTACTCCTTTAGCTTTGCAAGCATCGATTTCTTTTTTGAGGATTGGACGAGAAGCGTTGGCAATATCGGTATCACCGTTACAGAATTTCTTGAAACCGCCACCAGTTCCAGAAATACCAACGGTTACTCTGGAGCCACCTGATTTCTGAAAGTCGCTAGCAGCTCTTTCCATAATGGGGAATACGGTGCTAGAGCCATCTATCTTGATAACACTTTGGGCATTTGCCTGAGACCCGAATGATGAGATTAGGGCAGTGCTAACGACAACACTAGAAGCTGCCTTAAAAAAGAAACCTTTAAACATTACAGATGAACCCATGATTTGTCTATAGGAACGAGATTAATTCTTATACAACTTAAAGGTACACAAGTATCCAAGGCACTTTATTAAGGATAGGGAAAACTTTGATTAATTAAGGGTTACCTAAAAGTTAAGATTATATTAAATATTTTTTTAAAGATAGATGAAATCTATTATCAGTGCAGAATTGTTAAAGAATTCTATGTTTTCAAGGTTTTAAAATTATGTATTTTTGCGGATATAGATCTCTTCACTTAATCACAATATAAAAGAATGGTTCCACGCATTCTGAAGTTACGATGCAAATCGCTTATTTCAGAATGAATCAATTGCTTAGTCGATCCATTCGTTATCTGATTTTTGATCGCGAAACAGGATGCGATCAAAGCCTTCGCTGAGGGTGGGTGGGTTATACGACAAGGTGCGATACATCTCTATAACCACATCATCGGGGACAATGCGATCGCGCATTTCATTGCGAGACAGACATATCCAAAGTGGCACATCTAGCCAAATACCCGTAATTGGTCTAAAGCCATGCTCTTTAGCAAGATCGATAATATTTTTACGATATTCGCGTTTATAGTTTGTGGCATCATATATTACAGATTGTTGCGATTTGGATGCCCTAGTAAATTCCTGTTGTACCTGCGCCCAAATTTCTGCCCAGTCTCCCTGCGTGGATGCCGATCCATAGAGTGATGCTCGAATGCGATCGGGGCTGATTAATTGAGTTTGCCCATGAGTTAGGCTGCGACTATCCTGACTTGAAGGACTAGAAGCACGCAACATCTTCTCAGCGAGGCTAGATTTGCCACTTGCGGGTACACCAATCAGGATAATTACACTTGCCATTTAAATCGCTGCAAAAAGCTTTAGATTAATTTTAAGATTTTCAGCACCTAAGGTGCTGAAAATCTTAAAATTAATCCTAGTACTAGAAATACTCAAATAACTCTAAACAAGAACATATGTCCACACTTTACGATTTCAAGATCACAAACATCGACGGTCAACCAGTCGATCTCGCTCAGTACAAGGGCAAGGTTGCCCTTGTTGTCAACGTTGCTTCTAAATGTGGTTATACAAAACAGTACAAGGGTCTAGAATCTCTGTATCGTGAATACAAAGATAAGGGCTTTGAGATTCTTGGCTTCCCTAGCAATGACTTTGGCGCACAAGAACCTGCACCCGAAGCCGAGATCAAGAGCTTCTGCTCTCTCACCTACGATGTCACCTTTGATATGTTTAGCAAGGTAAAGGTAAGTGGTAATGGTATGACTGATGCATACAAATATCTCACCGAAACCACAGGCAACCAAGTGCAATGGAACTTCAATAAGTTTCTGGTTGATAAAGAAGGTAAAGTCGTGAAATATTATGCTTCTGGCGTTGCGCCTGAAGATGCTGGTCTGCGTAAAGATATCGAAGCACTCTTGGGATAAATAAACCAAAACCAAAAAGTTGTGGCGCATGCATCGCGTGCGCCACAACTTTTTGGGTTATTTTTTGGCAAGCCCTATTTAAATTGCATTGCGATCGCGATATGCCTGAAAATAATTAGATAGCCTGAAATACGAGTAACGATCAAAGAATGAAAATTTTATTTGCGGCGGCTGAAGTTGCTCCTCTCGCCAAAGTTGGCGGCATGGCAGATGTGGTGGCCGCACTCCCACCGATCCTTAAAAAGATGGGACATGATGTGCGGATCATCATGCCTTACTACGGCGTGATTCCAGACAAGCTCAAGGAAAGCCCTGAATGGAAATGGAAAGGCTATGCTATGTTTCAGGAATTTGATATTTTTGAAACCGTATTACCAGGCACGGATGTGCCTTTGTATTTAATGGGGCATGGATCATTTATTCCTGCTCGCGTTTATGGCGGCGAAGATGAGGATTGGCGGTTTACCATGTTTGCCAATGCTGTCGCCGAATTTGCATGGAACTATTGGAAACCAAACATTATTCACTGCCATGACTGGCATACAGGCATGATCCCTGTGTGGATGCACCAAGTTTCTGATATTGGCACTGTCTTCACAATTCATAACCTTGCCTATCAGGGACCTTGGAAATGGTATTTGGACAAAATCACTTGGACTCCTTGGTATATGGAGGCTCGTAACACGATGGAAGCTGGTATCAAGTATGCCGATCGCGTAAATACGGTATCGCCAACCTATGCTCAACAAATTTGCACACCCACCTATGGCGAGGGATTAGAGAGCGTACTCTCATTTCTTAAGCCTTGGGGAATTTTGAATGGTGTCGATCCAGAGCTAGAAAATCCTGCCACTGATGCTGCCTTGGCGCAGAAGTATTCTATTGAGACGCTTGACGATCGCATGGCAAATAAAATTGCTTTGCAAAAAGAATTAGGCTTAACCGTAAATCCTGCGACGTTCTTAATCGGTATGGTGGGACGTTTGGTAGAGCAGAAAGGGATTGATTTGTTGCTGCAAACTCTAGAGCGTTTTTTAGCCTATACCGATGCTCAATTTATCGCTTTAGGAACAGGCGATCGCTATTATGAATCGCAACTATGGCAAATTGCAGCCCGTTACCCTGGGCGAATGTCGGCACAGATTTTATTTAATTCGGCACTTTCTCATCGGGTTTATGCAGGTTCTGATGCATTCTTGATGCCAAGTCGTTTTGAACCTTGTGGCATTAGCCAACTAATTGCGCTGCGCTATGGTTGTGTGCCGATTGTCCGTCGTACAGGCGGCTTGGTGGATACCGTATCATTCCATGATCCAATTGGTCAGACGGGTACTGGTTTTAGCTTTGATCGCTATGAGCCGTTAGATATGTACACTTGCATGGTACGCGCATGGGAAAGTTATCGCTACACTGATGCATGGCGCTTGTTACAAGAGCGTGGCATGAATAGCAATTTCAGTTGGCAAGCTTCTGCCGATAAGTATATGCAGCTATATCGTTCGATTCCAGGATTAGAAAATACCTAAGTCCCAATAAAGAAAGGAGGCGCTTTGCGCTTTCTTTCTTTAGGTATTGTAAAAAAAACTATAAAAACAGAGAGTATAGTAACTGATGTTACGTGGAAAGAAAATGCACCACATCCCCCAACCCCTTCTCCTTGCAAGGAGAAGGGGAGCCAAAGTTTTTTCTTATTCCCCTCTCCTTTGCAAGGAGAGGGGCTAGGGGTGAGGTTTTTAAGAGCTTCCACGTAACAGCAGTAGTAAGAATTTAAATTGCACTTAATTGTATTTATACGGATATGATGTCTTTCCCTGATTTCTCAGCATATGGGTATCAAGTTATTGAAGAGCTTGGACAGAATACACAAGGTGGTCGTGTTGCTTATCGCGCTCAAGATTCGTTAGGCACTCAAGTAGTTATTAAGCAATTTCAGTTTGCTAGAAGTGGTCAAAACTGGTCTGGCTTTAAAGCAATTGAGCGAGAAATTCAGGTTTTAAAAGGGTTGGAACATAAAGGTATTCCCGCTTATATCGAGTCATTTGAAACTGATAATGGATTTTGTTTAGTTACAAAATATATCAAGTCGCAGACTTTAGCAGTCATGCGTAGTTTTGGGGCTGACCAAATAAAGCAAATTACGGTGCAACTTTTAGAAATTCTTGTTTATTTACAACAACGTATTCCACCAATTATCCATCGGGATATCAAGCCTGAAAACATCCTAGTTGATGATGATCTAAATGTGTACCTTATCGATTTTGGATTTGCGCGTGTTGGTGGTGGTGAAGTAAATATGAGCAGTGTAACCTCTGGTTCATTTGGGTTTATGGCTCCCGAACAGTTACGTAACATAAATCTAGACAAGTCCTCAGATTTGTATAGTTTGGGAATGACGCTGATTTGTTTGCTTGGTAATATCTCTTCGATGAGGATTGGGGAATATATCGATTCGAGAAACCAATTGGATCGTAAAAAATTTATTCAAAAGTTGAGTGATTACAGTCTTGGCATTATTAATTGGTTGACTAAACTGGTTGAACCAGAACCAAAAGATAGATTTTCTAATGCAGTTAGAGCATTAGAAGCTTTTAAACCTTTGTCGGTAATACGTACAGATGATACCAAGTCTGTCAAATATTGTGACGATTTTGATCCAAATACAATAAAGCTTCAATCTAAAAAGTCTTCAATCACTCCTTCAGGACGCTTATCGATGCGTCAGTTTCCCACTACTCTTATTCCTCCAGAAGTGCAACGTATTGCTCAGTCTAAGCCTGTTGCACCTAAGTTTGATGTCAAGTTGCCAAGTTTTGCTTATAGTCAGCCCACACCGATTAATATTCAAGAAGCGATCGGTTTAAGTTTCGGTCTAATTGTTATAGTCGGCATAGTGAATTTTGCGTCTAAAGAGTTAGGAATAATTTTGCTTGTCGTGGGAATGGTGGTAATTATTCTGCGAACTAGATCTCAATCTTTGTCTTATAAAAGACGATATCAAGCATATGAAGATAGTTTGCAGAACTATGTCGTAAAGCTAGAAGCTTATTCCCGTGAAGAGATTCAGTATCAGCAAAAATTAGCGATCGCCCATGCACCAGAGCGCGTCCTTGAGTTTCGCCATCAGCAATTTAAGAAATTTTTTGCAAAGCTATTCACTAACGAAAATGCGATCGCCTTAACCAAGAGCAGTAATGCTATTGCAGACGCTATTTCTGATTTCGGGGTTATGCTTCAACAGTATGTATCGGGAACTATATATCAAGGTACAAAGTTATACATCCCCAGCATTAATTATAATTGGCTTCCTGCGCTCACCTATATCGATCCTGCGCTGAATGCTCATATTGCGATCGAGATTAGTTTGCCTTCAGAAAGTGCGGCAACTCTAACGCAAAATAGTTTAGCAGATCGGTTTTTAGTAGATTCAGGTTGGATTATTATCAAGTTTTCGCAAGAGCAAATTTCGCAAAGTGCGGTTGAATGCTGTAAGGAGTTTGCGAAGTTGCTTGATCGCTTAAGTATCGATCCGACGGTATTATCAAACTTTGCTGATACTCCTGATTTAGTACCCGTCAAGCGCTAAGTTTTTATTTTTTTGAGGTTATAAGCCCGTGAATGCTGCTGAACAAGCTAGAAATGTCGAAGTAGCGACAAAAATCGCTACGATTGTCAATTTGTTTAAAGCTATTTACCCTGCTGCACGCTCTGATTTAAAACCTTGGCTAAATAATTCCGATACGCGCAGATTGCTCGATCCTGATTCGATTGATGTCGGTTTTCATTTTCCTGGGGTAAGTTGGCGGCTGAAAGTTCGCTGCATTCTCTTCCAAATTCGATTATACGATGATCCTGTCGATGGAGATTTGCGTGCGATCGGGATTGAGGCAAGTGGACATGACTATAAAGGCGAATGTTGGCGCTTTTCGACGGTGGATAATTGGCAATTTTTTGGTGATAAGTTGCCAATGGAAGATGGAGTCGAAAACCTACGCGAGTTTAGCCGTCAAACCCTAGAAGTCTTCAATCGTAAATGAAGAATAAGTTCCGCAAAAATTTATCTGACTGACGGGAACTCCTTGCCACTTTCTATCTCTCATCAAATTAAATTGCGATCGCAATCAAAATTACGCTGCTAGGGTTTCAAATAAAAATCTTAGGTTTGATGTTTTTTGCAAACTGTAATTGAGTTTTTCAAAGCCGATGACTGTACCAGATTTATTTTTCATGAGGATCACTTCATCACCTGTTTCTTCGCAGATATATTCTTCATCTGAATTGCCAAACCAGACGGTGAGTGTGTTTCCTACTTTGTCATAGTAGACTTTTATTTCTTCCATAGTTGTTCTCCTTCTTTAATTGCATCGGTGGAATAGCAGTACCTCTATTTCTTATCCATAATACAAATTTAAACTGATTATCTCACAACTATAAAGCGCGATCGCAATTTCAACCCTCACCAAATCAAAATGCGATCGCCTATTCCCACAACTAAAAATTACGATCAAGTTTATAGTTCTTTAAGTAAATTATCGTATTCGCTGTGAGAGCCAATCCAAAACCAAACAATCATTTGACTATTTTTTTTAATGCCCACTGCACGCCAGCCCATACCGATCCGAATTGAATAAATGGGCTGTTTTGTATTTACTTTCTTAAATTCTAGGCTAGGATGATTTGGGTCTTGCTGCCAAAG
>CASBRC010000290.1 GCA_949128015.1 Synechococcales cyanobacterium PMM_0003 | reverse complement strand
CTCTTATATATTACTTTGCGACAAATTGAAAAAAGCATAACTGATTTGCGATTTTCCCAAATTCAACCATTACAGCTAGAGTCGCAAATATCTGATATTTTAAAAGATATTTGGCAGGAATCAGTAATCAACTTTTTTGGCAAATATTACATCATTAATAATATTACTAACTTAGACTTTGCGGTTGATTCCGAAGTAAATGTTGTCGATGTTTTACTTGATGATATCACAGTCGTGAAGACTGAGTTCTTAGAAAAAATCCCTCATGTTGAGAATCTGCTATCACATTTATTGTTTGGGACAGAACTAGTAGTTGACAGTTCTAGCAACTCTATAGGCACATCCGAAGCAATGCAGAGAGGAGGATTAATCTTAGATAATTTAATTATTCAAATTGCAAATGCGGTAATTCAACCACTTTTAAATAATTTCGCAGATTCTGAAGAAATTAAACAAAATTTCTATCGTTATAATCTATTAGCTACTCGTGAAATCGAAAGATTTCGTAATGATTTATCTTGGAAATATCGCTTGGAGAAATATATTACTGACCCGCAGTTAATCTTTGAAAGTCGCCATATTTTGTTGGCATTTACCGATTATGGCATCAAAAGAGTCAGTATTTATACGCCACGCAATCAGGAGCTACAGCAGCTAGAAGGTGTACAGCTTGCTGTCACTTTAGTACTGGAATTACAAGATGCGATCGCACCGCGTTTAAAATCAGCGATCACCTTTATTGGTAGTGGATTTATATATGTATTGACCAATGTAATTGGTCGAGGGATTGGACTGATTGGTCGAGGTGTGGTGCAAGGGATTGGGACTGCTTGGCAAGATAGTCGAAGCAAAAAGTAGACACCCAAAAATCTGTGGCGAACGCGCAGCGTTCGCCACAGATTTTTGGGCTTTGAGCAAATTTATCTACAGGGATAGACTGATGCTATGGCTAACTGTGCGATGATAAATTTAACTATCTTGTCTTTAGGTTTTGTTGACTGTGAATACCGTTCGTACTGTTTCTGATACTAAAAAAGATTTTTATTTAGCTTTCCCCAAGCCAGTCAATCAAGTCTATAGACGGGTTGTAGATGAGCTTTTGGTGGAAGTCCATTTGCTGAAAGTCAATCAAACATTTGTGTATGACTCAATTTTTGCATTAGGTTTGGTGACAACCTTTGATCGCTTTACATTGGGGTACAAACCTGAAACTGACCGCTTTGCTGTATTTCATGCATTATGTTCATCGCTTCAGTTTGATTCCGATCGCATTCGTCAAGACGCAACAACTCTGAGCGATCTAGCATTGCGATCGCCTAATGATATTAAAACTCTATTAACTAACCTAGATTCGGGGATTAGCCTCGAACCTTTGTCTGGTCAGCTACAGACAATGGCGCACAAAGAAAATTTTAAATACAGCCGCTTGCTCGGTGTGGGTCTGTACGCATTGCTAGAAATTAGTAATCCTGATGAGATTGCTGATAATACCAAGCGTGAAGAAGTGATCAAGTCAGTGGGTGAAATGCTGAAATTTGGGGGCGATCGCTTAGTTAAAGATGTTGATTTATATCGATCCAATCTTGACAAAATCGAGCAAGCTCGTCAGATGATGGCTGACATGGCAGAAGCTGAACGCAAAAAACGCGCCCAGAAAGAAGCCGCATTAATCACTGCGCCAACTACCGAAGCCTCAAGTGAGACTTCAGAAACTAAGTAAAAAAACCAGAAGGACTATTGAAAGTGCCGCTTCGCGGCAATTTCAATAGTCCCTCTTTAATATTTAAATCATGTCAGACCCAGAAGCAACTTTAATCGTAATCATGACAACGCTTCCTGATGTTAATCAGGCTCAAAGCATTGCCAATTTATTGATCGAAGAAAAACTTGCTGCTTGTGTACAAATAATGCCTAGCTTGACTTCTACCTACATGTGGAAAGGGCAACTCTGTCATGAGTCTGAGCATTTAGTTTTGATCAAGACCTTGCCAGCAAATTATGAAACTTTGCGATCTAGATTGCGATCGCTACATCCTTACGAAACACCAGAAATTATTGCGATACCTGCGATCGCAGTTGATCGCGATTACCTTAATTGGGCAAGCTCCATATAGCATCCAAACTCCAAAAAGCTATGGCGCGTGCGCCATAGCTTTTTGGGTTGTAAGGATTCTTACTGGTGGAGATTGTCAAATGCTTTCTTTAATGCTTGGGTTAAATCTCGAACTTGAATTGGTTTGCTTATATAATCTTTCATTCCCGATTCTAGACACATCTCGCGATCGCCTTCTAATGCACTGGCGGTTAGGGCAATAATCCAAGGCTTTTGCATAAATTCAGCGATGATTCTCCTTGTTGCGGTGAGTCCATCCATCTCAGGCATATGTAGATCCATCAAGATCACATCATAATTTTGGCGATAGGTTGACTCTATGGCTTCTATGCCATTTGCGACCACATCCACACGATACCCTAAGCGGTTGAGGAAACGGATCGCAACTTTTTGGTTGACAATATTATCTTCGGCTAAGAGAATTTGCAAAGGAAATTTGGCAGCAAATTTCTCATCAAAAAGAATATTATCTTTCTGTTTTGCTTGGCTTTTAACTAGAGATTGATCGCTACAGAGATTTAGTATAGATTTGTATAATTGCGATCGCTTAATTGGTTTGCTGAGACATGTCGTGATCGCGTCAGAAGCGAACAAGTCACAGTTATAAGTATGGGAAAGCAAAATTATTGGCAGCAAACTTGATTGTATCCGTATTGCATGTCTGATATCGCAATTATCAGACTGATCACTAGATGTATTTTCCTCAACCATAATTAAGGGAATGCTCGCATCAACAATTGCTAAATCAAATTTTTGCTCACTCCGTAACCATATGATCGCCTGCTCACTGGAGCTAGTTGCCAGCACTTCCATTTTTAAGATTTGCGCAAATGTAGTTAAGCTTTCTCGGCTAACATCATTATCTTCGAGAATTAATATTCGTTTACCGATCAGACTCTGATTCCATTCTTCACGCACTGAATATGTTTGATCTATATCTGTTTGATCCGCAAATGCGGAAATCGTAAAACTAAAAGTCGAGCCAATACCGACAACGCTCTCAACAGACATATAGCCGCCCATCAGGATTGTTAAATGATTTGCGATCGCAAGTCCTAGCCCTGTCCCACCATATTGGCGTGTAGTCGATGCATCTACTTGGCTGAATGGTTTGAATAGGCGATCGTAACGATCTTGAGGAATCCCAATCCCAGTATCTTTAACCGCAAATAGTAATTGATAGTTTTGATTGCGATCGTCAAATTGTTGGACAGAAACTCTTAGTGTCACTTCTCCTTGAGATGTAAATTTAACGGCATTGCTAAATAGATTTACTAATACTTGTCTTAAGCGGGTGACATCGCTAACAATCTGTTCAGGTACTTCAGTATCTATACAGTAGGCTAGCTCAATTTGTTTAGTCGCGGCAACAGTAGCTAAAAGATCTAGGGATTCTTCGATGCAATGTCGTAAGTTAAATGGATGAACATCTAAGCGGAACTGTCCAGATTCAATTTTTGAGAAGTCAAGAATATCATTAATAATCGTGAGCAAATTATTCCCACTCGAGCTAATGATTTCCATAAAATCTCGTTGCTCAGCATCGAGATTTGTATCTAACAGTAAGCTTGTAAAGCCAATCACGGCATTCATGGGAGTCCGAATCTCATGACTCATTGTTGCTAAGAATTCACTCTTAGCCCGATTAGCAGATTGGGCGGCTTCCATTGCTTGCAACATTTCCATCTTCGCGAATTTGCGATCGGTAATATCGTTATTTGCGCCAACTAAGCGAATTGGTTTGCCTTCGTCATTCCAAATTGCCATAGCCTGAGTTAGTATCCATTTATAACTCCCATCTTGACAGCGCATACGATATTCGCTGACATACTGCGGAATTTTCTTTGTAAGATAATCTTCTTGTAACTGCAAAATGCGATCGCGATCTTCTGGATGAATCAAATCTAGCCAATCTAATGGTTGTTCCTGATCGACTTCAGGATTCATACCAAGCATCGTGCGCCAACGATCTGAACGAAATATTATTCCAGTTTCCATATTCCAATCCCAAATCCCATCATCGGCGGCTTTAATTGCTAATTGCCAACGCTCTTCACTCTTGATTAGTTCGGCGGTACGCTCTTGAATGCGTATCTCTAGATTTTGATTTGTTTGTTCGATTTTGTGAAACTGCGATCGTAGCGCGATCGCCATGACTTGGAAGTTATCGCCGAGGGCATCGATTTCGGCGAGGTTGCTAGACTGCCAAGCAAAGTTTGATTCAACCGAGAGATTTTGTTGGAGATCGGTGGAGAGACGAATCAATTTGGCGATCGGCTTCACCAGACGGCGACTGAGTGCATTCGCGACTACTATTGCTGGCAAAATAATCGCTAGTACAAGCACAAGTATGTAGGTATGTAATTTCTCAAGGGTATCGATATAGTCAACTGGCGAAAAAAGGACGACTATATCCCAAGGAATCCCTCCGCCAATCGCCACTTGCTGTAAATAATAGGATTTGCGCCATCGGGTCATCAATGATGCTCCCTTCATTATTGGGAACCATTGCACCTGCTCTGGCTGAAAAGGTCGAATCTCACCACCCTGTTCTAATTCAAAGCGCTTTCCTGACAAGAAGTTGGGAGCTGTACTAGCGATTATATCTTTGTGGCGATCGAGTAATATAGTCTCAATCTTCAATGTTTCTGATTTATCTTCTAAAAATTTTTTGACCCGAGCAATATCTAACTCCGCCACAACAAGCCCATTAAAGCGATTATTCTTAAATATCGGTACAGCTATATCAACATGAGGAGAAGTGGCAATCGCATCGGCATAGATATCTCCGAACGCAATGCTCAAGGTCGTTTGAACTTGCCGAAAAATTTCTGTGTGGACAACGGATTGACTAAGACTGGCTATGTTTGTATCAGAAATGCTAGAGAATCTTGTCAAAATATTACCCTTAGCATCTGCGGTATAGATTCTCAAAAACCTGGGTGTAGTTTTTCCTAGAGTAGTAGTAGCAAATTGTAAACGTTCTAAGTTTTGCTGATCGGTTCCGATTGTCGCTAATTCGTGTAAAACATCTAAATGGCGCTGATGCCAAAATTTTAGATCAACAGTAAGTGTCTCCATACTTGAATGTAATTTAGTATTAATTTTACTATCGATGTCTTGTAGCGATTGATAACCGACTAAAACTGCGATCATTAAAATCGGCACAAACATAAAGGTTAGTAACAAATGAAATAACATTTGTTGAATATTTGCGTTATAGTACCCACCTCGCTTTTTCTGAACCCATTGACGTAATGGTGAAAAATAATTAATACATAAATTAGCAATTAGAGCATTAAATATCCCGTTAATTATTTGCTTCAAGAGAACTAAGATCAGTGAACCACTCTCAAAACCAAGAATAAAGTGGTAAAACCCAAAGCACAAAGGCGCACCTAAACATAGCCAATAGGACAACACAAGTAAAACCAAGCTGTGCGATCGCATTTTGATTGTCTGGTAATAATTTAGCCAAATCCCTACCCAAAAAGCTTCCAAAACAAACAGAACTGCGGCATATGGATGTTCCCACAGAACATATGTGTGAATACTGGCGATCGCAGCAACCATCACCCCCATCGTGATCCCATAGAGATAGGTGGCAATCAGTACAAAAATGCTGCCAAACAAGAAATCAACGCCAAAAAATAGCGGTAGCCGAAAATAATTCCCTAAATACCCTAGAGTTGTAAACAATAAAAATGCAAAGAAGTATTTCAAGGTAGATTTTTTGGAAAACTCGTCCTGAAATCTACCTTTAGTTGTATTTCCTAAAGTTTTATGAAGGAATTTTGCGATCTGCGAAGAAAGATTCATCTAATAAATTTGATGATCAGTGAATTTTAGCTTACCCTTTAATAGCAGAAAAGATACTTCTATTTGTTTGGATGTTTTGGTTACCAAACACGGGTGTAGGATCTAAGCCTGTAATCAAACGAAAATGTGTGGCAGAAATATGTGGCGTAATCGGGTTGCTTTCCCAAGATTTTAATAGCTCGTGCG
>CASBRC010000289.1 GCA_949128015.1 Synechococcales cyanobacterium PMM_0003 | reverse complement strand
TCATAGGGGTTAGCAGCGATCGCAGTCATAAATTTAATTTCTCCTTTGAGTAGGTAGGCAAAACCCAAAAAGCTGTAGCGCACGCTGCGCGTGCGCTACAGCTTTTTGGGTTTTGCCTACCTACTCAGAGGAGAAATTAAATTTATGACTGCGATCGCTGCTAACCCCTATGATTATCAACTGCCAACTGAGAGCAAAATCGCCCTAGTAATCATCGATATGCAACGGGATTTTCTAGAATATGGCGGTTTTGGCGATGCGCTTGGCAACGATGTAACCCAATTACAAAGCATTGTACCAACAGTTAAAAAACTATTAGAAACTTTTCGATCGCTAAATC
Source organism: Synechococcales cyanobacterium PMM_0003 (assembly GCA_949128015.1). Classification (GTDB taxonomy): domain Bacteria; phylum Cyanobacteriota; class Cyanobacteriia; order Pseudanabaenales; family Pseudanabaenaceae; genus Pseudanabaena. Next base: position 15,493 of record CASBRC010000289.1, on the reverse strand, counting down.
TTCCTGTGATTCACACGATTGAAGCACATTCCCCTGATTTATCAGATTGTCCACCGTCTAAGCTCAATCGTGGTCAAGGCAATCCCAAAATCGGCGATCAAGGCACAATGGGTAGAATCTTGATCGTCGGCGAAGATGGGAATAATATTATTCCAGAGCTTACACCTTTAGAAAATGAAATCGTGATTATCAAACCGGGAAAAGGTGCTTTTTGTCGGACAAACTTGGAAGAGATTTTACAAAAAGAAGAGATTACCCATCTTCTATTTACAGGTGTAACTACGGAAGTATGCGTGCAAACCACGATGCGCGAAGCCAACGATCGCGGTTATGAATGCTTGTTGATCGAAGATGGCACGGCAAGCTACTTCCCAAAGTTTAAACAATCAACGATCGAGATGCTCCGCGCACAGGGCGGCATTATCGGTTGGACAGCTAATTCTGATGCCGTGCTAGCTGCCTTAGTTCCTCAAGCAATTGCGATCGCTTAGGGAAAACCCATAGGAGAGAGTCGGTGCGGAGCGCCGATCTCTCCTATGGGTTTTAATTGTTATGAATTATTTGCTTAGCTGTCTGCGTAAGTACCTCATCCATCCATGCATTTATGCTTTTACCGACTTTAGTAGATGCAAGATGAATTAATCGGTGATGATCGGGTGTAGTCCGAAAAGGCAATTTACCCGAAAAAGACTTTTCAGGCTCATTACCAAGTTCAGCACAAACTTCTAGATAAACATCAATAGATTCTTTGAAGGCTTCCTTGATTTCTTCAACAGTTGTACCCTCAAAAGTAATAACAGCTTTGAGGTTCAAAACTCGACCATGCAAAATATTTGCATCGTCATCAATCTCTATATCGCCTGTATATCCTTTGTAATTAAGAGTGTTCATTTTTTCCAGTCCTTTTGTAATTTATATAATTTAAGGATGGGACAATTTACATCTTGCCCCTATTTCTTCAACTTTTTCTAACTTGTCATTCTTGGTCTGGTGTTACTCCTGCCCTTTCTAGAAAATCACGTATGTCTCTAACTGTTAACTTATTTGTATCTGGTTTAGGATGAGGTCTATCAGATCGGATCGACTTCTTAATTTCTATATCTAACCAAAACTTACATACCTAATACCCATGCGATCGCTATTTGCAGTTTTTCTTGCCTTGTTTTTACTTTTAAATCCTGCATCAGTAGTACAAGCCCAAATCAATATTACTGATGCCGAATCAAATCAACTTGATGCGTTAGTCAAAAAAGCCTTTGCTGCCACGGATGCAGGTGAATTTATAGCCGCCGAAGGTTATTGGACTGATTTAATCAAGCTCTATCCTGAAAATGCCGCAGGTTGGAGCAATCGGGGCAACTCGAAAATGAGCCAAAATCTTCCAGAAGCGGCTCTTGCCGACTATAATAAATCCGTAGAGCTTGCTCCCAATTTTCCAGATCCTTATCTTAATCGTGGTGCGGCGCTAGAAAGTTTGGGCAAATGGGAAGATGCGATCGCAGATTACGATCGCGTTTTAGCAATTGATCCGAAAGACGCAGCCGCCTATAACAATCGGGGAAATGCTAAAGCAGGTTTAGGCAAATGGGAAGATGCGATCGCCGATTATCAAACGGCGATGAATGTCAACTCGCGCTTTAGTACTGCCTTTGGCAATAATGCGATCGCGTTATATCAAGTTGGTAAAAGCGATGAAGCAATCAAGGCGATGAAAAATATATTACGCAAATATCCGAACTTTACAGATGTGCGTGCTGCTCTGACTGCGGCGCTTTGGGCAGATAAAAAACAAGGTGAAGCCGAAAGCAACTGGGTTTCGGTGACAAATCTCGATCCGCGCTATGGAGATATTAATTGGGTAAAAAATATTCGCCGTTGGCCGCCATCACTAGCCACAGCGCTCGAAAAGTTTTTGACTTTGAAATAGATATATGCGTCGCAAAGCGACGCATATATCTATTTCAAAGAGCGCGATCGCCGCTTCTTTTTTATTGATTGCTGGGAATAGAAATTTTAATCTCGCGACGTTGTTGATCCCTAAAATTAGTAACAGCCTCGTCAAGGGATTCGGCTTGACTTGCTCGAAACTGATCGGCAGATTTGCCGCCAGCAAGGTTGATATTATTAATTAGTTGCAATAAGTTGAGGTTACTACCACCGACACTAAGTGAGCCTCTCTCTTGTTGTTGCGCGTCACGTAAGGTTTGCTCAGATAGGGTTGGCGCGGGAGCTATTTGGGCGATCGCACCAGCCGAGGCAAATATGCTAGCTGAGACAAAACTCATGGCGACCAGAGAAATAGTTTTGAAAATCATAGTTTTAGCTCCTTTAGTAACATCTAATTCCTAGTTTATACCAAATTTTTTTTAGTGTTAGCTTTTAAAACTCAAAAATAAGAGTGTTCTTATTTTTGTTTGTGCTAGATCGAATAATCAAGCGGGAATGACTTAGCCTCTTTGGGTTCGATATGAACATATTGCTGTGGTTGCAACTTTAACTCATCAAAACGCTCGCGAGTCAGGTGTGCTGTTAAAACCTGTCCATCGCCTAGTACTAATTCAGCTTGAACTTCCCAACCCAAATGGATCAATCTAGTAATTCTTGCGGATATTGAAGTGCTAGTTGTCTCAGTTTCGATATGAATGTCGCGGGGACGTATATAAACATCACTATTGTGTTTATGAATTTGATGAAATTCGCTAGTGCGATCGCGACGAGCAGGAAGTACATTCACAGGACCAATAAAGCTCATCACAAAAGGCGTAGCGGGATTGTCGTAAACTTCAGCAGGTGTGCCTATTTGCTCAATTTGACCTTTATTCATCACCACGATTTCGTCCGATACTTCCATCGCTTCTTCTTGGTCGTGGGTGACAAATACAGTGGTCACATGTACTTCATCATGGAGTCGGCGCAGCCATGCGCGTAATTCTTTTCGGACTTTGGCATCCAAGGCTCCAAATGGCTCATCTAATAGCAACACACTGGGTTGGACGGCGAGGGCGCGGGCAAGGGCGACTCGTTGGCGTTGTCCGCCTGATAGCTGTGACGGATAGCGATTGCCTAAGCCTTTGAGTTGGACTAGTTCTAGCAATTCTTCGACGCGATCGGCAATTTTGGCTTTCGGTTCTTTGCGAATTTCTAAACCGAAGGCAATATTTTTGCGGATGTTCATATGCTTGAAAAGGGCATAATGCTGAAACACAAAGCCAATATTGCGATCGCGTACATCTTGATCGGTGGCATCCTTGCCAGTCAGAAAAATTTTGCCGCGATCGGGGGTTTCTAAACCTGCGATCAATCTTAATAGGGTAGATTTACCTGATCCAGATGGACCCAGTAACGCAACCAATGAGCCAGTTTTGACCTCAAGATTGATGTTGTCTAGGGCTAAAAAATCACCAAACCTCTTAACTACATTTTCTACAACAATGCCCACGTTGCCCTTACCTCAAATTGTCTTGACATGACCGACGCGATCGCTTTTATAAAAACATTTAGAAAAGCTTTTGCAAATCCACAGTTAATCTATGTGTTTACCGTTGATTTCATATAGTCTCATATTACAATACTTGGCGCTGACATAAATCTATGCAAGTTTTTAAAAACTTTCTGGACATTAGTTTACGGTTTGTCGCTAAAGTGGATATATAGAACACCGCCAAACTACTCAGAAATTGTAGAGAATTGTGGCTTTTCGTCAAGAATTCCTAGGATTTCTGTAATTTATTTTTATGATATCAACACCATTTCTTCCAATCACCGTATTTATACTCACCCTTGCTTTGCTTGGTTGGGGATATTTCCGTTCCCGCCAATTTGGCAAGCTTGGGTTACTGTCTTGGCTACAATTTGTAGCTCTTATGTCGCCTTGGTTGGTTTACTTTGGTTTGTTTGTGTCAGGTGTTTTTATAAATTTTACAACGCTATTATTCCTATTGCTTGGTTCTACGATCGCCTATGTAGCGATTAGCAATCAATTACGCAAAGCTGCGGCGGCGGAAAGATCGACGCTTGAGCAGAAACTTAAACAGGATCTCAAACAGGATCTCGAAGCAAATGGTATTAATCAGCCTAATTCTTCAAATAGTTCGCCTAATAATGATGCACAGGTTAAAACTCCACTTGCCTTGGCAATGTCTCAGGGCAAGACTCAGCTAAAACTTTTTAAGGCTGTTCCTGTGGAAGAGATGAAGATGATGCAGGGTATTTTTGGAATTGAAACCTATTACGTCACTGAAACTATTCCCTATCAAGAGGGCGCGATTTTTAAGGGTAACTTGCGTGGTGAACCTGATGTCGTTCATGAGCGCTTAACTAAATCCCTTAGCGATCGCCTTGGCGATAAATACAATCTCTTTTTGGTGGAAGGTCAAGATCGTAAGCCTGTGGTGATTGTGTTACCTAGCCGAGCTAGTTTTACCGATAACAATACGATTGCTCAAAAAGTATTAATTGCGGTGTTGATCGTAGCGAATGGCTATACAGCTTTGAACCTAGGTGCATTAGTTGCGGGTATTCCTGTGGTGCAAGCTCCTGAAGAATATTTAGTAGGATTACCTTTTGCTCTTGGTATTGGCGCAATTTTAGGTGTGCGTGAGTTAGCCATGCGGCTAACGGCAAAAGAATATAAGGTAAAGATGAGTTTGCCATTTCTCTTGCCTTCATCGCAGTTAGGCTCTTTCGGTGCATTCAGTCGGGTTTCTTCGCCATTACCAAATCGAATTGCTCTATTTGATATTGCGATCGCACCAGCATTGGCAAGTGGATTGTTATCTTTGTTATTGCTACTTGTGGGTTTGCGCTTGTCTGCGACGGGGATGGGTAGTATTGATATTCCTAGTCAGATTTTCCAAGCTTCGGTACTGGCTGGAACCTTAGCAAAGCTATTCCTTGGCGATGCATTACACAATAGTTTTATCTCGATTCATCCCTTAGTCGTTCTAGGTTGGCTTGGTTCAGTGATCACCGCTTTAAATTTAATGCCCGCAGGTCAGTTAGATGGTGGTCGGATTGTGCAATCTATTTATGGACGAAGGACTGCAAGTTGGACAACGGTTTTAACGCTGATTTTTCTAGTGATTGCGACAGTGATCAATCCACTAGCACTCTACTGGGGAGGCGTAGTACTAATTCTACTGCGAGATTTGGAACGTCCAATGCTCAATGAACTTTCAGAACTTGATGGCGATCGCGAGGCTTTGGGTGTAGTCGCACTTTTCTGGATGTTGATTACTTTGCTGCCAATTACCTCTAGCGTTGCGGAACGTTTGGGCATTGGTAGTGGTGCTGGGCTACTTCCATAAGTTGCATAAAAAAATTATTTTTTATGCAACTTACAGCAAATCTCGAACAAACCCACCACTAGATTTTTTATAAAAGCCCCGCTTCGCGGGGCTTTTATAAAAAATCTGGGTTTGGTTTGATTGCAATTTGCTGTAAATCAAAATTGCAAAGAGGGTTATTTATTTTAGATAAGCGCACCTAATAGATTACTCTCGTCTAGGATTGCAGAACTTGTATTTGCATCCCGCAAGTCTGCACCGCGCAAGTCTGCACCACGCAAATCTGCATATTGTAAATCCGCAGATTGGAAGTTTGCACCACGCAAATCTGCACCACGTAGATTTGCAGATTGAAAATTGGCATAACTGCAATTACTACCATTGAGCGCCGCACCGCTAAAATCTGCTTGCTCTAAGTTCGCTTCGACAAAATAAGCCCCGCGCAGATTCAACCCTGCAAAATTGCGTTGACCAATTTGGTATTGATTCATCAAAGTATTAGCATTGATCGTCGCATAATTTGCGATCGCATCTATACCCGATAGGCTCAATGCCGAACTATTAGACTGCTGAAGCTGAAGAGATTTATCATTAGTACGGATAGAACTGCGATCGCCAACCTCATCAATAATCCGTAATATTCCCACAATCTTGCCATTCGGATCATGGACAAGGACAGTCGATAGACTCACATTAGTCCACCTCCCATCACGAAGCTGAAAAGTCATCGGCCAACTATCAAGCGGTCTACCCGCTAAAGTATCTAGAATCGCCGCTTGTAATTCCAATGCTTGAGATTCGGGAATACTCGGAACAGGATGACCAACAACAGCAGCAGTATTCCAAGCAAATAGTTTCTCTGCGGCGGCATTCCATAATAAAACTTTCCCTTCAGGGCTTACAATATCGATCGCCACAGGCACAGACTTAATCACGGCACGTAATAGTTCATTAGTGCGTTGTAAACTAGATTCCGCTTCTCCTCTTTCACTAATATCGATACACACACCATCAGCAAGTACCATTCCTGCATCCGTATGATAGTAGCGAGTTATATTCTGTACCCATTTCACTTCGCCAGAGATTGTAATAACTCGAAATTCATGGCGAAAAGTGGCAAGCTTATCAAAACCAGCTTTGATGAGAGCTTTAAATTGATCGACATCTTCAGGATGAACCAAATCTAATAATTGGTATGGAGCAGAGATCGCATATCTCGGCGGGATACCCACGAGATCGATTAATCCGTCACTAATAAATGGGATAGAAACCTTCCCTTCAGGCGTGATGGATAGACGATAAAGAGTTGCAGGCATACTAGCTGCGATCGCGGCCAATCGCTGTTCGCTCTCTTGTAATGCTGATTCAGTGCGCTTACGTTCTGTAATATCGCGAGAATTGATTACAAGACCCTGTACATTTGGGTCTTGTAAAAGATTACAACATACTGATTCCATATAAATCCAATCGCCATTAATGTGCTGATAACGCATGACAATTGGCACTGATACAGACAAGGTATCGACAGATTGAGTCAGAAAATCTTGAAAGATTGGTAAATCATTAGGATGAATAAAGCGCACAAACTTCTTGCCAATCACATCTTCGGGCATATAGCCTAAAGTTTTAAACAGAGCAGGACTGCAATACTGAATTGTCGTATCAATATCGAGAATATTCACAATATCAGAAGATTGCTGCATCATGGCTCGTAGTTTGGCTTCGTTGCGAGTCAAGTTACGAGAAATGCGCCTTTGTTCTTCTCTCTCGACCCGAATTTGGCGATCCATTAGATTCAGTTTGGCATTCATTTCGGCAACGCGAATCTCTAGGCGCTGATGAGACTGCTGCAACTTATCAAGTTCTTGTTTGCGTTGGGTCATATCTTGAATCCACCAACGCATTCCAGTTACTCTTCCATCGATCGGCATCCGAATGCTGATAATTGTAAAACTTGCCTCAAAAGGTTGCCCTGTCGGAAACTGCATCCGAAAGTCCAAACTTTTAATATTTTGCCCTCTTTGGAGCTGTCCTAAAAGTTGCTGAAATTGATCTTTATAGGAGGGATAAACGAATTGCTCTAAGTTTTTGCCAATCGGTTGTGAACCAAACATTAGCATAGCCGCACGATTAGCTTCAGAGATATCACCATTAGCATCGGTGACAAAATAGCCATCAGGTGCAAAATCAAAAAGTTCGCGATAACGATCTAATTCCCCACCAAGCGATCGCTGACAAACTTCTAGTTCTATTAAGCTAGCTCGCAAAACATTAGTAGCATTTTCGAGATTAAGATTTCTGGTCTCGATTTCAACAGTAGATGGTATGGGTGATAAAGCAATATGCTCTAACTCTTGCAGTTGCTGAATCGAGGTTTCGATCAATTCGAGACAAAGGCGCATTCCCATAAAGCATCCATGTTTTAAGCAGTCTTTCTAAGCAATATATAGTATATCAAAAAGAGAGAGTCGGCGCGATGCGCCGACTCTCTCTTTTTTGGGTTTTTAATCAGATGAACCGCAGTAAAATTTTTAAAAGGGTTGCAAAGCAACCCTTTTAAAAATTTTACTGGTTCGGGTTTGAGCGCGAAACGCTGTAATTAGCGATCGCGATTGTAATGTGAGTCTCCGCGTTCGGCTCTGATAGGTTGAGCTGTAGATTTGGGAGTACTTCGGCTCGATTGATTTTTTTGTTGCGGTTTCGCTGGTGATTTACTTGGTGTTTGAGATGATGGTTTTGCGATCGCATTGCGATCGCTATGTCCACCTCGACGAGGCTGTTGTTTCTGCTGACGACCAACTTGGATTGGTTCAGGTCTTGCACGAGGATCGGGATCAAAACCATCAATGATTTCTTGAGGTAATGATCGCTTGATTAATTTCTCGATGTCTGACAAGAACTTGCGCTCATCCACACATACCAGTGAAATCGCTTCGCCCGATGAGCCAGCGCGTCCTGTGCGTCCAATTCGATGCACATAGTCTTCTGGCACATTCGGCAACTCGTAGTTAACTACATGGGGCAACTCGCTGATATCTAAGCCTCTCGCCGCGATATCTGTAGCGACTAAGACTTGCAAACTGCCATCTTTAAATTTACTGAGAGCGCGAGTACGAGCAGCTTGGCTTTTATTGCCATGAATTGCCATCGCCACAATGTCGTCTTGATGTAGTTGCTTAACGAGGCGATCGGCTCCGTGTTTAGTGCGCGTAAATACTAAGACCTGATACCAGTTATGGGTCTTGATCAAATGGGTGAGCAATTCCCGCTTGCGATCGCGATCGACAGGAAAACCTCGTTGGGTAACTAAATCCGCCGTAGCATTCTGACTTGCCACTTCAACCATGACAGGCTGGTTGAGCAAGGTGCTGGCAAAGGATTTAATCTCATTGGAAAAAGTTGCCGAAAATAAAAGATTTTGACGTTGCTTAGGTAGTAGCGCCAGAATCCGCTTGATATCGCGAATAAAGCCCATGTCCAACATGCGATCGGCTTCATCTAATACCAAGATTTCGACTTGGGATAAATCTAATCGACCTTGCTGTACATGGTCTAGGAGTCGGCCGGGAGTCGCCACCAAGATTTCGACACCACCTCTAAGGCGATTAATTTGCGGATTAATATTCACGCCGCCATAGATCACCATCGAGGTCAAAGGCAGATGACGACCGTAAGTTTGGACGCTTTCTTCGACTTGAGCGGCGAGTTCGCGAGTAGGCGTGAGGATCAAGGCTCGAATTGGGATTTTTCCAGTTGAAGATCGCTTGACGACTTTGTTCGATAGCAATTGCAAAATTGGCAGTGTGAAACCTGCGGTTTTGCCAGTGCCAGTCTGAGCACCCGCCAATAGATCGCGACCTGAGAGGACGACAGGGATCGCCTGAGACTGAATCGGTGTTGGCTGGGTATAGCCACGGGCAGCGACAGCACGAGCAATTTGCTCGGACAACCCTAGTGCTAAAAACCCTTCTGCTGATGCGATCGGTGCAGAAGATTTACGAGTTACAGGAGATTTATTTGGTACAGAAGATTTAGTTACAGGAAGTGTAATAGCAGAAGAAGACATAGAACTCCAAATTTTTTTAGCGGTCTGTCGCTGTTAGCGTTGCCATTTATAGTCGTACCAATTCTTAGAATTTTGCGACATTCCTAAGAATCTAAAACCTTACCCAGAGGGATTTTAAAACTTCAAAGATGAGATTAGCATTTTTGAAATTGGTGTCGGACGGATCAGAGACAGAAGTATATAGCGTGTTAACAGCATCAATAACTGGGAGCAGACACTGTAGGACTATATACTAGCACTAAGTAGGTAAGTAAACCAAAAATGCCACAAGTCCATACTTACGCGGATCTAATCACAGGTCGTCTCGTCAGTCGGTATAAGCGCTTCTTCGCTGACATAGAACTAGATAATGGTGAAATAATTACTGCACATTGTGCTAATACGGGACCAATGACAGGCGTATGCCAAATCGGCAGCCCAGTGTTAGTTTCGCATCACTCCAATCCTAAACGCAAACTTGCCTATAGCTGGGAAGCAATTTATCTAGATGAACAATGGATTGGGATTAATACAAGTCTTCCCAATCGCGTCATTGGTCATATGCTCGATCGCCATTTACTTCCAGAACTAGAACCATACACAACTGTCAAAGCGGAAGTTGCTTATGGGAATGAAAAGAGTCGAATTGATTTCCTGTTAACTAATGGAGAAGATAATTCTCAAAAAACTTATGTGGAAGTCAAAAATACAACTTGGTGTAAGGGAAGCTTGGCTTTATTTCCTGACACAGTAACAACGCGAGGACAAAAGCACATCCGCGAACTCATGTCCGTAATTTCAGAAGATACATCTTCTGCTCTAATTTTCTTTATCAATCGTGGTGATTGCGATCGCTTTGCCGCAGGTGCAGAAGCCGATCCTGAATATGCAAGGCTTTTAAAAGAAGCGATCGCAAAAGGCGTAAAGGTACTGCCCTGTCGATTTGCGATCGAGCCAACCAAAATCACCTATTTGGGCTTGGCGAATCTAGAAAATTAGCCAAAAAAACAGAGAGGACACAAAGTGTCCTCTCTGTTTTTTTGAGTTAAATCGTTACGCATCCGTAAAAGGTTTAACAATTTTCCAGAATGTATAAGGGACTCCAAGAGTCAAAACAAAACAAACTGCTAATTCTGCCATAGGTCAAGAGACTATTTTATGTAGCTAATTAAGTTTTTGATCGGAAACATTTGCTAATGAACCAATTATCACCATACACCCTTATCTATCTTTTCGCTATCTCCAGTTGGGCGATACTAGCAATTCACCAAATTGTTTCACCAAACTCTCCAACTTGTGATAGTCTGTCTCCCTGACGGGGTTACTCCGAAAACTGAATAAAAAACTAAGTAAATAAATCGTTTCTCATCCAAGGAAGTGATACCTATGAAAAATCTGACTAACTTAAATAAAATTTTGATTGGCTTGACTGCTTTGGGATGCATGTCAGCAATCGCTGCTGTTCCCTCGGCTCAAGCTCAGCCCGCTTATGGTAGCTACGTAGGCGTAGGTGCTAGTTTTGGCTTTACAAGTGGTAACTCTGCCGCAGGGGAAAGCTCTCGCACATCTGGTCTAGTTGCTGCTCGTTATAAGTTTCTAGAATTCCCTGTTTCGATCAGAACCCAAATTTTGATTGGTAATAGTACCGCAGTTGTACCAACTGTTTCCTTTGATGTGCCATTAAACTTCGATACCGATGTATATATTGGCGCAGGCGTGGCGTTATCTAATACTGTTGATACTACTCCAGTAGGCAATAAAAATAGCTTTGTAATCCAACCTGGTATTGATTACACCCTGCCGAACAGTAATCTTGTCCTGTTTGGCAATGTGATTTTCGCCTTTGATGCTTATCGCAATTCGCCTGGGACATCGGCAACTTCTTTACAAACTGGTTTAGGCTTTCGATTTTAGTACTGGCTATTTCTATCATGTCTCAACATAAAAGATAAAGGCGGCCCTTCGTGCCGCCTTTATCTTTGTAGAAGTGATAATATTCGTAAAACTGCCATAGGTTTAAGACGATGAGCGCACCAACAGCAACCAAAATTGGACTCAATACTTCTCTCCCAAGTATTCGCCGCATTCATGCAATTATTCGTGACAAAAACGAGGTCGAAGTCAAACTGCTCACAGGCGATCAACTACGCGGCAGGGTTATTTGGATTGATGATGAATGTCTTTGCATGGATGCATCTGGACATAAGATTGTGATTTGGCAACATGCGATCGCATTTATCAAAGGCTAACTAACTCGAAATATCTACTCAAAGCATGTAGCAATCCTAAATCATTTGTGGATAAACAAGGGGCTTAAGCCTCTTGTTATGGGCTTTAACTTCCACGATTCATTTAGGATTGCTATAGATATCTCAAGTTTTGTACAGATCATCTCTAATTTTTCTTTAATCAAGAATTTGCCCTGACAGAAACCAGAGCATGATTGATACACTTTAGTGAACCAAAACACGATGAGCAAGTATTTTTAAGATATTGAGTTTAGACCGTTTGAGCCATTCGGGATCTCAAAAGCCGATCAAATCATCACAAAACATCAAGAGTTCGAGTCTTTTACAGCAAATTGCGATCAAACCAAACCCAAATTTTTTGTAAAAGCCCCGCTTTGCGGGGCTTTTACAAAAAATCTAGTGGTGGCTTTGATCGCAATTTGCTGTAGTTGCTCATCACGTTAAGAAAAAGTAAATCAAACATAAATGCATCGATTCAGGAAGCTTTTTATATGATTGCTGAAACTTCAGAAATTTGTCTCGAATCGTTTAATCTTGATAGTCCCCAAGTCTTGTTGTCAATCCTTCAATCCCTCCGCCAGCAAGTTGTCAGCGAAGGAGAAATTACGTTTAATCAATGGCGATCGCATATTCAACGATCGAAATTCCTTTTAAGCGCTCAGAACCTAGCCCAATATTTAGCCCTAAGAAGACACGATCTGCGATCGCTCCAAGCTGCACTAATGCCTTGGGGTTTGTCTTCATTAGGAAGGATTGAAGCGAGAGTCATGCCGAATCTCGATGCTGTCATTGCCACACTGGAAGTGCTGTGCGGTACAGAATCCGCACAGCACCAAAAACGCCCACCCATTGAGGCATTCTTTGAAGGTAATCGTTTACTCCAACTGCATACAGAAGAGCTATTTGGCAAGAGCGATCCCCGCCGTCGGGTCAGAATTATGGTGACCTTGCCCACAGAAGCCGCCACGGACTATGAATTGGTAAAAAAGATTATCCAAAGAGGGGCAAACTCGGTGCGGATTAATTGCGCTCACGACACGCCAGAACTTTGGAAGATGATGATTGATCGTGTGCGTCAAGCGGAACAGGAAATAGACACATCTTGTAAAGTCATGATGGATTTAAGTGGACCAAAAATCCGTACTGGTCATGTACTCAGACCACCCGACCAAAAACGGGTATTTCGTGGGGATCACATTTTACTATTACGATGCGATTCAGAATCGCTTGCTAATAAGGCGATCCCAGCCCACATAGAAAACTTTCAAACCTGTTGTACAGTTCCTGAGATTCTCGATTTACTAACGATTGGGGCAACAGTATATATCGATGATGGCAAGATTCGGACTCGTGTACTTGATACCCAACATTCATTACCCGATGGACAATTGGGGATTTTATTGCAGGTCACCCATGCTAGTCCTAAGGGAGTCAAACTTCGACCTGAAAAGGGGTTGAATTTTCCAAACACTGTCCTACATCTCAGCCCCCTCACTGAAAAAGATTTATCTGACTTGGATTTTGTCGCCATCCATGCAGATATCATTGGCTACTCTTTTGTGCAACGATCTGCGGATATTGAGCTACTCCAACAGGAATTGGATAAACGATCTGATGGAAGAGTTCCCCGCCCTGCGATCGTCGCAAAGATTGAAACTGCGATCGCTGTTTCTAATTTGCCAGAATTAATTATTTACGCGGCAGGTAAGCAGTCCTTTGGCGTAATGATTGCTAGAGGTGATTTAGCTGTTGAGATTGGCTATCAACGTTTAACCGAGATTCAAGAAGAAATTCTCTGGCTTTGCGAAGCGGCTCATGTGCCTGTGATTTGGGCAACGCAAGTGCTTGAAAGCCTAGTAAAAGATGGAGCGCCCTCCCGTGGCGAAATGACCGATGCCGCGATGGCTGAAAGAGCCGAGTGTGTTATGCTTAACAAAGGTGAGTTTATTGTCGAAGCAATCACGATTTTAGATGATGTCCTCACAAGGATGGAAGCTCATCAATCCAAAAAAACGCCGCAATTAAGAGCATTGCACTCATGGTAAATCGAACTATCAATCGATAAATTTCGCAAATCCCATTGTTTTTAGAGCTATTGATTATGGATACGCAATTAATTAATCTCGAAATCGATATAAGAGATCAATACACAGTTGAGCCTATATATCAAAAAATTCAGAACGAGTTAAGAAAGTATGGGCAACCTCTTAATTGGGTTGTTTCTGGTGTAGACAAGGGTTGTCAAAAGATTTACGTTAAGGCGACTTTTTTAAATTCTGAATTAGCTGGCGCAAGGTCTTAGTCTAAGCATAAAACCGAAAAAGCTGTAGCACAAGTGCAGCCTGTGCTACAGCTTTTTGGGATCATCGCAAAGCGCTGTACTTTTCAAATACTCAATTAGTTGAGGTTAAATTTCATGAAAGAACATCAGTTAGATCTTGCGATCGCAATTAGTGATTATGCTCACCAGATTATTCAGCAAAATTTTCAAAAGTTTGTCGATCAAGAAGAAGCTGTATTCAAAGATAATGATCCTGAGCCATTACATCAGATGCGAGTCGGAATGCGAAAACTGCGAACATCTGTTCAAGTTTTTAGCAAAGCGATTATTTTACCCAAGGGCGTAAGTAATTCATCAATTGGGAAAATCGCGAGAAGTTTGGGAGAGACGCGAGATCTTGATGTACTACAACAGAATCTGACGACGCGCTATCAACCATTATTGCAGAAAGAAGAACAAGCCAAATTTGATAAAGTTATCCATCATTTGCACCAGAAACGCGATCGCAGCTTTCTCAAATTAAAAAAAATGCTAAATGGCGATCGCTATCAAAATCTAAAGCGATCGCTCCAAGATTGGTTAGCACAGCCCACCTATACAGTGATGGGTAATTTATCGGTCTTAGAGATTCTGCCAGATTTACTATTGCCATTGATTTGTCAACTTTTTCTGCATTCGGGATGGCTAGTCGGCACGACGATGCAAGCAGGTAAAGTCTCATTAATCCCAATTGAGAATTCGGAAGAGTTGAATCATCAATTAAGCAAGCTCGGCGATGATTTGCATGATTTGCGTAAGCAAATCAAAGGAGTTCGCTATCAGACTGAGTTTTTTTCTGATTTTTATGAAGCCGCCTACATGCAACGCATTGAAGAGTTTAAGGCGATACAAGAGACCCTTGGACAGCTTCAAGATCATCTAGTCCTCCGTCATTTTCTAGAATCCACATTGAAAGCAGATTTGGCAAAGGTTCTACCTACTGTAGCGCGGGCAATGCAGGAAGAATCAATAACATTTTGGCAAAGCTGGAAACCTCTTCAGAAGAATTATCTTTCTCCAAAATTTCGTAAATCTTTACGCTCTTTGGTGACGACACCTCTTTAATACAGCAATTTGCGTTCAAACCCGAACCAGTAAAATTTTTGAAAGGCTTTTAGTTGCACATCACATGACAAACTTAATTAAGGCTATTGCGCCACTTCGCTAATTTATCTTTGGTATTACTATCAATACGATTTGCCAGTAGATTATTCGTATTTGCCTTTTGATTTTTTTGACGGCTTTGCACGGCTCTCATCGTTGCTTCCACTTCTTGTTCTAATGCAGTTGACGATAACCATTCTGCCCCAAAGCCAACGGCGGTTAATTGCTGAGCGCGATCGGAAGTCACGACAATAATTCTTTTTAAATGCCTGAGCGGATCGCGTCGGTATTTGCCACATTGACGCTCGATGTAAGTATCCGCAGTTTCGTTATGATCTGTAAAATATAACCTCAAATTTTTCGTAATCTTTTCGGCTTTAGCGGGAGTCGCTTGCACATAAGCATCAAATACTAATGTCGTTTTATAACCGTGATAAGCGCTAAAGTTGACCATCGTCTCAGTTAAATGCGATCGCGCAATGTCAAACCC
>CASBRC010000288.1 GCA_949128015.1 Synechococcales cyanobacterium PMM_0003 | reverse complement strand
ATTACTTGTAAACCTCTTAATAGGGGAGTAGCACCAGACTCATCAGTAATTGAGACTGTTTCTAAGGTTGGCACAGCTTCAGTCGTAACGTTAACAATCACCTGAGAAGCAGTACCAATCTGAGCGGTCTGTACCCCAGGAATTGGTCGTTGACGGTTGACAACACGAGAAGCTCCTAAACCAATCAAATAGGCAGAAGCTTCACCTGTTGTAATTTGATTAAGTCGATAACTCTTAGTAATTAGATTCTTGAGAGTAACAGGAAGCCTAGTTGCGACGAAGATAGTTTGTCCAATACGATTGGCTTCCAGTCCAGTGATTCTCAATACATTATTGAAAACATCTTGAGCAGTCTCATTTTCAATATCGAGACTGACTGGTAGTCTTAAACCAGTCGCCGCACCCGCAACTGGCGCAGCAGCACCAGTTGCGGATGGAGCCTCAGCAGAGACAACACTCAAGCCCGCAACACGACCGATTAAAGTCAAAACATTGATCGCAGGAGCATCGCGTAAAATAATTCGTGGAACACGTTCAGCAGTCCCAAGATCGACAATATCAGGACGAAGCTTCGCCGTAGTTGTAGCAATGTCACCAACAGGAGGAGTCCTGATCTGGCGGAAAGGAGGTACGACACCAGGTACACGACCTTGTAATTGTGGAGTTACAGGATTAGCAACAGGTGGCGGAACTGAATTTGGAACATTGCTTTGAGCTACGCGGGTCTTACCATCAGCATTGGTAATAGTAACTTTAGGCTCAAATAATGGCTTACCAACAGAAGAACCAGTGGTATTTTGAGCAATTAAGACTCGATCAGGCTCAGAAGCATTGTTATTGAGCACTCCAGATTCAGGAGCATTTGCCGCAGAGAGCGTACTAGCTTGCATTGCTGAGGGTTGCATTTCTAGACTAAATACGAGACTATCAGCAGTATCTTGACGCTTGATCAAATCCTTCAGCAGTTCTGGATTATTAGTCGTGACCCGAATTCTTACTTTATTGGCAGCATACTGAGTCGCCTCGATCGCCGTAATTCCTGGTGCAGGATTTGCCTTGGCATAGCTAGCATTACCATTACCTAGTTGCAACTGTGCGCCATTGAGCAACGCCACCCATGACTTACCTTGCTTGGTATAGGTCACTTGAGGGCGATCGCTACTAGCAAAATTTACAGTGAGGTTGAGGCGATCGCCTGCCACACTAGTATTGATGTCAGTGATCCGACTAGCCGACACTGCATCTGTTTGATTTGCAGAAATAGGACTTTGGGTAGCATTTTGCGCTTGCATTGGCGCGATCGCCAAAACCTGTGGGCAACTCGCCGCAATCAGAAACCAGCAAGCCAGAGACTTACCATTCAAATTTTGATTCAACTTGTTATTCATAATTACACTCCTCAGACTCCTTACAGGAATCAATACGCTTTAATCTTTGTGCTAAATCTGTGAAAACTTGAACATGTCCTAACTAAAAGCACGACACAACCAAGGCAGAATTGACGAGATTATGGTGCGAGATTATACCATACTTTGTCAATTTCAAATCAAAAAAATAATATGTCTGCAAGTTAGGACAACCAGCAATCAGTCCATTGACAAGACACTTAAGCGCCTTGTCAGTATTTATTCAGGATTTATTTCGGTGGAGTAGCCGCAGCCGCAGCCGCCTTAAGCTCCTCTTCAGTTTTTGGCACAAAAGCTTGCAAAGTGAAATCTGCGGCAATTAGCGGAGGCAAGATATCCAAAATGTCTTTTTCTTTACCAGCAGCGATCGGGCGTGAAAACTTGAAAGTAGTAGTTGGCAAAGCCTTTTTAGTCAGCTTCAAATCTTTGACTACTAGTAGAGGTCTTAAACGCTCAATTTTTTGAATTGTATTCAATACATCTTCAAACTTGCCATCAAAGCCAACTGTGAAGGAATAAGTATCATACTGTGTCCCTTTGATTGGCGCTGTAGGCTGAAAAGTCCGCAGCGTCCCTGCTATTTCATAGGAAAAATCAGGTGGCAAATCAATCACAATTGTCTTGGGGATCTGCTCCTGAATATCGCGGATTAGCGTATCAATATTATCTACACTTGGCAAAAGTGATAGAACAAACTTATTCTGTTGATTGGCTTCTTCAATCTTTTCTGCAATATTGCTTTTACTGGCCACCTGCCCTCTTAAGGCTGTAACAGCAGCCGTTTTAGTATCAATATTTTGTTGCCCAGCTTGCACTGAATCCCAGATTGGCATAACCGAGGTTGCCGCCAGATAAGCGGCTAGACCAACTCCACTAGCGCCAATTATGATACCTAAAATCTTGGGGGTAAAGGTGAGTCCAAATAGCGTTAGACCACCTGAACCACCGTCTTGAATTCCTGAAGCAGCTCCAAAGTTTGTCATTTTATTTGATTACTCCCTGTTGCTTTAATAGATTGACTCTCGTGACTAATCCATCTGCTCCTGTTTTCTGGAGCGCAGGCAAGATTTCCGAAGGACTCTTTCTGGTAGTAGCAGTGCGGATTTGGAAATTGACTAATGTAAAGTTTTTATCAGTAGTTGCTGGCTGCAAGGTTGACGAGACTAGTGTTGTCTCTTGATCCTCTAGTAGCGGTGACGCTTTGAGTAACAGCAGGAAATCATTTAGCTCGTTGTAGTTAGTTGCTCTGCCAGTCAGAGATAACGCCGTTGTCGCTGGCGCTTGAGCCGTTGCTGCAACTGACGATTGGGTGATCGCCTCTACCTGAACTGTAATCGGTGTGCGTTTTCTGATGTCATCTGCGATCGCACTGACAGGTAAATTACCAACAAACAGACTGACTAACTCGCCAGTTCTAGCTTCAATCGCCTGTAGTTCAGTTTCTTGAGTTTTTATAGCCGTAAGCCTGCTGTTTAGCTGTGACTCCTCGGCCGTTAAAGTAGAAAGTTTTTGTTGAATCCCTTCATTTGCAGAATTCAGAAAAAACCATGCTCCACCAACTAGGGCAAAGGCAACTACAGCAACTGCGCCACCATAGACCAGAAACTGGGAATCAGCAATCGGCTGACGATCAGCTGCTTGAGCTTCATCAACAATGCGATCGCTTAAAAAATTAATATCAAGTGTATACATAACTTCTTTTTAAACCTCCCTCAAGCCTAGACCTAGAACCACAGACATCGCCATACGTTCCTCCAGGGGAATGTCACCATCAACAGTTACACCAATGGCAGTAAGTGGATCAACTGCGATCGCAGCAATACCGAGACGTTGACTAAAAAACTCATTTAATTGCCCAATACAAGCACCAGGACCAGCAATCAGCAACTGCACAACGTCCGAGCCGGGTGACTGACTAGTATAAAAGTCAATTGAGCGCCTTAGTTCATCTGAGAGATCGCCAACTACCCGCATAATCGCCGCATCGCCTGGAGTTCCGCCGCCACCAGCGAGACTTGCCGTATCCATAGACTGAACTGGCACAACAGTTGAACTCAACATCTCCATATCTGTTGTCCGTCGCGGCGGTAGATTGATGGCGCGTAATTGGGCATTTTGAATTTGAGCAGTGCCGATTGGGAAAGTCCGCGAAAATTGCGGAACCCCATCAACAGTTACCGTAATTTCGGTAGCTTCATATTCAATATCCACGATCGCAACTGCCTCGGCTAAGGTGCTAAATCTTGCTAACTCATTGTGCATCGCACGGATGAGCGCAAAACTACTAACTTCCACAACGTCAACCTGTAGCTGGGCTATTTCTAGAGCCTGCATATAGCTGTCTGTAACCTCTTTTGGTGTGGCGACCATCAGAATCTCAATGCGTTCAATGCCATCATCATCAAGGGTTATCCCCAGTTTTTGATAATCCACATCCGCATCTTCACGAGGAAAAGGTAGGTAAAGACTAGCTTCTTGATTAAGAACCATCTCACGTAATTCCTGATCAGGAATTTCCGCAGGAAGGCGAATCAAGCGACTTACCGTTTCGCGACCAGGTAGCGCTGTCGCAACTTTCTTAACCTTTATCTTTTTATCTGCTAGCAAACTGCGAATAACTTCTCCCAGCGCTACAGGATCGAGAATGCGACCTTCTTCAACAGTTCCTTCTGGAAGCTCGACGCTACCATACGTCACTAGCTTGTAAGAAGATGGTCCCTTACGACGCAATTGAACTAGGTTAACTTTCTCGGAAGTTATTTCAATTCCGATGCCTTTCTTAGACTTTCCGCCAAATTTTAAGCCGAACATAAGCGTGTCTTTATGAGTTTTGGAGCTTTTGTAGCACTGGGCATAAACAATGGAGCGATTATAGTCTGTAAGTGACCATTGTCAATAGGACAAGAAAAAATAATCGTGACGAATATCGTAGATGTCTGATTTTGTCCTTAATTAACCCTGTTTCTTATAGACGATTTTGGTTTTTTTAGCAAACAAACTAAAAATCAGTCTGCGATTATCGCTGATTGTGGACGCGCCGTAAAACAAATAAAAAAAAGACTGCGCTAAGCGCAGTCTTTTTTTTATTTGTTTTCGCGTAGCTGCATTTGCTGATCCTGAATCAAGCTTCTGAGACGCGGATTTTGCATCTGCTCAAGCGTAATTTGATTAAACTCTTTGGTCGTAAACCCATAACGGCAGATTTCTTCTTCGCTGTAGCTGCGTAAGCGATCGCAAAGCGTTTGCAAAAATTCTGGCGGATTGGTGAGATCACAAACTTTAGTTTGTTTTGATTCGGCGAGATTAGCGACACTTCCCCAATTAGGGTTGTTCTTAGCAGCTCGGAAAATTTCTAAACGTTTGTTTTCGATCGCATTAGCTGCTGCGGCATAACGGGTAAGATGATCATCACCCAAGGTGACTTTGTTAAGAAAGTTTTGGAGAGATGATGGTTTTGTGCAAGTTTGGGCTGAGGCTGATAGCCGATCACCACTGAGCATCGGCTCAACAATCGTGATCGCAATCACGCACAAACTAAACAGG
Source organism: Synechococcales cyanobacterium PMM_0003 (assembly GCA_949128015.1). GTDB lineage: Bacteria > Cyanobacteriota > Cyanobacteriia > Pseudanabaenales > Pseudanabaenaceae > Pseudanabaena. The sequence goes on along the minus strand of CASBRC010000288.1, from coordinate 4,242 downwards.
CTAATTTTACCTAGTCTTTGATTTAGTCTTTGATCAAAATATTTTTTGAAAAAATCCCCTGAATCAATTAGCAAATCAACCGAACGTTTCTGATGCCTACTATTCATAATCAATTGCCAAAAATACTAAGGACGTAATCCGTTAAGTAGATGGACATAATTAAATACCAAACCCAAAACGCTGTAGCGCACGCGCAGCGTGCGCTACAGCGTTTTGGGTTTGGGTTATTTATTTACGTCCATCGAACTTACTCTAAAAATATTGACTCAAACAGGCTGATTTTGTTGCCGTAAATATGACTGAATGAAGGGATCAAGATCACCATCCATCACATTTTGAATATTCGTGGTTTCTTCGCCAGTGCGCAAATCCTTGACTAATTGGTAAGGATGAAACACATAGTTGCGAATTTGATTGCCCCATGCGGCTTCCACCATGTCGCCACGAATATCGGCGATTTTCTGAGCGCGTTGCTCTTGAGCGATGATTAGCAACTTAGCTTTGAGCAGCCGCATCGCATTTGCCTTGTTTTGTAATTGCGATCGCTCCTGCGTACAGCGCACCGAAATTCCTGTTGGTAAATGGGTGATCCGCACGGCCGTTTCCACTTTATTGACGTTTTGACCGCCCTTGCCACCTGCTCGCGTTGTCGTAATTTCCAATTCTTTGGGATCGATTTCGAGATCGACATCCTCTTCGAGTAAGGGCATTATTTCAACACCAGCAAAACTAGTTTGGCGTTTGTCATTGGCATTGAAAGGCGAGATTCGCACAAGACGATGTGTCCCTTTCTCAGGTGCAAGATAACCATAGGCGTAACGACCATGCACAAGCAAGGTCACTGACTTAATACCAGCCTCTTCACCTTCAGATATTTCTGATATCTCTACTTTGTAGCCTTGGGACTCACAAAAACGGGTATACATCCGCAATAGCATTTCTGTCCAGTCTTGAGAATCTGTCCCACCTGCGCCAGCGTTAATCGTTAAAACTGCGTCGTATTTGTCATAGGTTCCTGACAGTAATTGCTCTAGATCCCAGCGATCCATATCTTGAAGAAGTTGACTCAGGCTTTGTTTGGCTTCATTGGCTAGGGCTGGATCATCTTCAAGGGCAAGTAATTCTGCGATCGCCTCCAGATTTTCGATAGTTTTACGCCAGCGATCAAATTTGTCGAGATAAGATTTCATGGCATCCAACTCTCGCATTGTTTTTTGCGCTTGGTCACTATTTTCCCAAAATTCTGGTTGGGCGGCAGTTTGTTCTAGGTCACTAATTTTTGCTGCGATCGCAGGTACGTCAAAGATAGTCCTGAGCAATGCTCAGGCGCTGAGATAAAACTTGGGTTTGGCGTGCGATCTCCGTAACATCCACTAAAATATTGCTCCGATGTAGCGACTTTATAATAATTATTGTATAGCCAAGTAGTCAAGCAGAAGAAACCTTAAACTTATGTCAAAAACAACTCATGAAGAATCCGAAATTAGCGTCAATCTATCCTCTGAACACACGTTACTGGTAACTGACAACAGTGGAACCCGCAAGATGAAGCTAATTGCCGATCAATATACAATTGGTCGTGAAGCCGATAACACCGTGTGTCTTAACTCCGATTTTGTCTCTCGGTATCATGCGGTTTTGCGGAAAGTACATCATCGCGATCGACTTGATACTTATCGGATTATTGATGGTAGTGCGTTAAGTAAACTAAGTAAAAACGGTATTGTCTTAAATGCAACCCGAAAAATTTCTTCCCACGATCTGCAAGATGGCGATATCGTGACCTTTGCACCTGAAGTGCATATCCTATATCTTGCGCCTAAACTAACTTAAAGATTAAGTTTTAATATGATCGCTGCATATAGCTTACAGAATACATAAATAATTCACAAACAATACACATAGTATGGAGCTTCGCGAACTCTTGATAAAAACTCTATAATTCAATCCGTTTGTAGAGTAAAGTAGAGCGAGATTAAATCAAATGCCTACCATTAGCATATACTTTTCGCTGTTAATCGATGTCTACTTCTTTTTTTTGGTGAGCTAATGAGCGAAGCACACGTTAGTCACACTCTATTAATCACAGATGCGAGAGGTAGTAGAAAACTCGTACTTGATGGTTTAAAGTATACGATCGGGCGGGATGTGAATAATAATATTCAACTTTATTCGCGATTTGTTTCCCGTCAACATGCGGTGTTACTGCGTGTACCTGGGGAAGGTGGTCGTTATTTGTATCGAATTATTGATGGGGATCTGTCTGGCAAGCCTAGTGTCAATGGCGTAATTGTTAACCATCATATGAAAGTGGCCTCTTCCCATGATCTGCGTAATGGTGATGTGATTACGCTTGCTCCAAATGTAGAATTAACTTATCTCTGTAGCCAAACTTAGGGGCTTAAAAACACAGAACCCGATTTTTGATGGCGCGGCTTCGCCGCGCCATCAAAAATCGGGTTCTGTGTTTGTGTTGTCATGTTTTTGCTGACACTTTTGCTGACGATTTCTAGTTCGTGGAAATTAGAGTGAGGTGAAACAATGTTATGTAATAACTCCGCAATTTGGCTTAATTGCAGCACATATGGCAATTGTTTTATCCCTTTCAGAAAACATAGACTTGCTGCTTTTTTTAGTCAAGTTGGCGATCGCAATGGGTGCGATCGCAATTTCTCTATTTATCCTATTTTGGCTACGGCTCAAGAACATCGAAAAACGCATAGATCAGCGACGAAGGCATCTAAAGTCGAGATTTACTCAAAAAGTTACTCAAAAAGTTACTCAGACGAACCCACAAAAAATATTGTCAAAGCCGCAAAAATTATTAGGCTCAACCCAAGTCATCACTAATCGACCAATGAGTAATTTGGCGGTCTCCAAGCGATCGCCACAAACTCAAGTTTATCGATCAACTGCATACCCCAGACTTTTAAAAAAATCACCTCAACGATCTAAAAGCGTTCGTTTACGTTGGCTATGGGCGATTATGATCGCTAGCATTATAGGGATTGCGATCGCATTAATGCAGATCGGTAATAGCTTTATCAGTCCCGAATATATGTCAATTATCTGGTTGTTAGTTGGTGTAACACTAGTCATGAGCGCCACTTTTATCGAAATCACATGATTAAGACATAAACCCAAAAGTATAGTTGCGGCGCGAAGCGCCGCAACTATACTTTTGGGTTTTGTTGGTAAAAATGCGCGACAATGAAATCTCGTAAGAATTGCGGCAACGCTAAAAAATATTTGGGGAAATAAATATGCGACGTGCGGTTTTATGCGGATATTACGGAATGGGGAATGGTGGCGATGAGGCTTTGCTTGCCACATTGTTGCAAATGTTGCCCAAGGATATCCAGCCGCTTGTATTGTCCGCTAGTCCCAAAGCTACCGAAAATTTGCATCAGGTTGAGGCTTGCGATCGCTATTCTATATTTGCCTTGATTAAAGAACTGAAGCGATCGGATTTATTTATTTGGGGCGGAGGTAGCTTGATGCAAGATGCTACTAGTGCCAGAAATCCGATTTATTATGGCGGACTGATGGGCTTAGCGCAGGGGATGGGCTTGCAAACGATCGCATGGGCGCAGGGAGTGGGTCCCCTCAAGCGCAAGTTGAGTAACTGGATTGCTAGACGAGCTTTTCAGGGATGTACATCAGTATCTGTGCGCGATCCCCAATCGGCGCAATTATTAGCAGATTGGCAAATCGACAGTATCGTTGCTCCTGATCCTGTGTGGGCTTTAGAGGCGACTCCGATCAATATGTATCGAGATTTGTCCAAGCCCCGTGTTGCGGTGGTTTTGCGATCGCATCCCGCGCTAACCTCTGACCGTCTTGCCACAATTACCGAAGCATTGCAAAAGTTGCAGATGCAAACCGATGCTCATATTTTGCTAATTCCATTCCAGCCGTCTCAAGATAAAGTGATCGCCCAAGCAATTTGTGATTCGCTTAATGTAAAACTCCCTAATCACAGTCAAATCATTATTCAAAAAGATCCACGTCGTCTCAAGGGAATTTTTAATGGTGTAGATTTAACGATTGCGATGCGGTTACATGGCTTAATCATGGCGGCGGCTGAGGGTAGCCATTGTTCAGCAATTAGCTACGATCCTAAGGTCTCTTATTTAATGCAAGAACTAGGGATTTCTGGTTGGGAATTAGCAGATTTGCCACGAGATGCAAAGTTAATCGCTGATATTTGGATTAATAATCTCGAAAATCGCGATCAGGTGT
>CASBRC010000287.1 GCA_949128015.1 Synechococcales cyanobacterium PMM_0003 | reverse complement strand
TTGTCCATTTCTCCGCATGGACTGCGATCGCAGATGCCAAGAATTTCTTTTGAGTCACCCGAATTAGTCGAAATCAGAGCCGAAGTAGGTGTCAAATCTCCTGATTTTATATATTTGGATCAACTCGAATCTGGCACACTCTGATTTTGAGTCAAATGCTAACTTACTTCCTGATTTATCTCTTGAAGAGCTAATTTTGGAAATAGAATTACGAAAAATCCCATCCACGCCACAATGGGAATTGCGACGAGAATAGATAGCCAGATTAGTTTAAATAATAGCCAACTGCCACTAATAATTGAGAAGCCCGTCAAAATGATTGACCAAGGCTGACACCACCAAGGTTTATGATTCCAAACGCTATCAGGTTTTTCTAAAGTCATTTTTTTGAGTTCCTATGAATTATTACGACGTAGGGGCAATTCATGAATTGCCCCTACGTTAGGTTACATACGTTCTAAAACACGAATACCAAGTAGATTTAAACCAAGTTTAAGAGTTTTGGCGGTGATATCGCAGAGGCTTAGACGTGAAATTCTTTCTGATTCTTCAGCTTGCAATACAGGACATTGCTCAAAGAATTGATTGAACTTTTGACTGAGTTCAAAGAGATATTGACAGAGACGATTTGGATAGAGTTCTTCGGCAACCGCATCGATCGCTTCTGCAAATTGCAATAAATGCTTAGCCAAGACAATCTCAGGCTCAGTGGTAAGGCGCACTGCATCAGTATCTAAGCTGGCAAAATCAATCTCACCTTTGCGTCCGATTCCTTGCACCCGCACATAGGCATAGAGCATATAGGGAGCCGTATTTCCCTGTAGAGCTAGCATCTTGTCAAAGCTGAAAATATAGTTGCTAGTGCGATTTTGAGACAAGTCGGCGTACTTGACTGCACCAAGTCCCACGGCTTCAGCGACATCTTGTTTAAACTCTTCCGAAGCTTCTAGATTACGACTTTCGATGTCGGCACGCGCACGAGTAATCGCCTCTTCTAAGAGACTCTTCAGGGCTACCGTATCGCCCGATCGCGTTTTAAATTTCTTGCCATCATCACCCATCACCAAACCAAAGGGAACATGAGTGGGCTGAACAGTTTCAGGAATCCAATTCGCTCTTTTGGCAACTTGAAAGACTTGGGCAAAATGTCCAGACTGACCGATATCAGTTACATAAATGATCCGTGTAGCTTTGTCTTCACGAATACGGTAACGTAAGGCAGCGAGATCGGTAGTAGCGTAGTTATAGCCGCCATCAGTTTTCTGGACAATCAGAGGTAGCGGCTGACCATCTTTATTACTAAATCCTTCCAAAAAGACACATAATGCACCTTGATCTTCTTGTAATAATCCAGTTTCTCGCAAATCAGTAATTACATCAGATAGATACGAATTATAAAAAGATTCGCCACGTTCTGTTACTTGAATATTTAGAACATCATAAATCTTTTGGAACTCACGGCGCGACTGTTCGCAAAGTAATAACCATGCTTGTTTTGCGGATGGTTCACCTGCTTGTAACTCCACTACCGCAGCGCGAGAAGTCTCCTTAAATGCTTCATCTTCATCAAAGCGTTTCTTCGCTTTGCGATAGAGTTCTACTAGGTCACCGATCGCGATCGCATTTGCTTTGGTTAAGGCATCGGGATATACTTCGCGTAGATAGGTAATCAACATCCCAAACTGTGTTCCCCAGTCGCCGACATGATTTAGGCGTAAGACTTCATGTCCTTGAAATTCCAAAATTCGAGCAATGCTGTCACCGATGATCGTCGATCGCAAATGTCCGACATGCATCTCCTTGGCAATATTCGGACTTGAGAAATCGACAATTACGCGATCGGGCTGATCAACTTTTGCGATCGCAAGGCGATCGCTTTTTTGCATTTTCGCTAATTGCGATTCTAAGTAGCTAAGTTTGAGCTTTAAATTAATAAATCCTGCTCCTGCGATGGTAGGAGTCTCGAATATTTCGTTTATTGAGTGATCATTTTGTAAATTCTCAATTATTTTTGCAGCTACATCTTGAGGCTTTTGTTTCAGCTTTTTGGTTAAGCTCAAAGCTGCATTACATTGATAATCACCAAATTTAGCATCTTTAGAAGGCGCAACCGCAGGATCGTGATTGGCATATTCTTCACCAAACGCCGATGCGATCGCCTTAGAGAAACGAATTTTTAAATCGGATAAAACAGAAGTAGTCATGGGTAAATAGCTGAGATCTCAGGCTAATCAATATAGCTTTTTTTATGTTCTACCAATATTATGACAGGAATAAATGATGCTAAAAAACACACCAAACCCAGATTTTTGTAAAAGCACCGCGAAGCGGTGCTTTTACAAAAATCTGGGTTTTAGGAAATTTACGATCGCACTGGCACTTGATGAGCGCTGAGATAATCTTTAATTTCTGCGATCGTTAGTTCTCCATAATGCAATAACGAAGCCAGCAAAGCCGCCTCAGCTCGACCTTCAGTCACAGCTTGCAGAATATGTTCACAATTACCCGCGCCACCCGAAGCAATCACAGGAACTTCCACTAAGTCCGCGACTTGGCGAGTTAGTTCCAAGTCATAACCAGCCTTTGTGCCATCAGCATCCATACTCGTCAGCAGAATTTCACCAGCACCACGCTTGACGACTTCCTGCGCCCACCAGAGCGCGTCAATACCCGTATTCTCACGTCCACCCCGCACATAAACATCCCAGCCAATATTATTA
>CASBRC010000286.1 GCA_949128015.1 Synechococcales cyanobacterium PMM_0003 | reverse complement strand
GTTGCAGGGGTGGTGTTAGCAGTTGGCAGGCTAGTTACAGGGTCGGTACTAGCAGTTGGTGTGCCATCTGGGATAGGCACAAAAATCGAAGATGGGGGTGATGGCGTTGGAATTGCAGATGTTGTCGCAGGTGGGCGCACAATCTCGATAACCGTTATGGGTGGTGTGTCATCGACGATCGCAGGTGCTTGTAGTTTTTTCCATGTTTGCTCGCCAACTTTGCCATCGACAGTCAAACCATTAGCACGTTGAAAAGCTGCGATCGCATCCCGCGTTCCCATGCCAAAGTCACCATCAATACGACCTTGATAATAGCCCTTGTCTTTAAGTAATTGCTGAGCCTGAGCAACAGCCGAGCCTTTGGAGCCTGGTAATAATATTGGCAAAGCCTGTGCAGAAGTAATAACTGTACGAAGTTTCGTCCAGCTAAAACTACCAACGATGCCATCGGCTAGCAATCCATTAGCTTGTTGAAATTTTAGAACCGCATTAGTCGTACCAGTACCAAAATCGCTATCAATTTTGCCAGTATAAAATCCTTTGCTTTGCAGAAGTTGCTGCAACTCAGCTACAGCACTACCCTTGCTACCTTGTCTTAATATCGAGTCCATAATTAATCTTTAAAGTTAAAAATAAAGTACACGAGCATCTAGTCCTTGCGATCGCAAGAAATATTTCAAAGATTCAGCAGCATCACGACTTGAATATCCTCCAGCATAAACATAGTTGCCACGACCTGATTTCGATATAAATGCACTAGGAATAAACTGTCTCACTTGATCTAAAGTGGCGATCGATCTCACAGGAACTGCGGTAACGTAGCGATATTGAGCCGAATTTTCAATACTGGTTGTGGAAGGATTGCTGGGTAGATAACTTGGCAACGTTACATAGGGTGAAGTATTAACGTTTTGAGCATTTTGTAAAGTCTGAGCAGTTTGATAACCCTGCTGTGCATCTACGCCGCGCCTTTGTAGTTCTTTAATCACATAATCTGCGGTCGGAGCATCGAACGATCCTGCAACGATGGAGTTCTGTCCATTAACTGAGGCAAATACTGGATTAGTGACAACTTGCCTCACAACATTCAAGGTTGCGGAATTATTGCCTGCAATATAAACCACAACATTACCTAATTGAGCATTAACATTAGTGATCGCCAAATTCCAAAACCCCAAACTAGCGATCGCCAAGCCGATAGCTTTCTTTGCACAGCCGAATATTCCCATCGTTTTTAGACCTTTAACCCTAAAGCGACTTAATTGCTCATAAACCTAAATCAATTCTATAGCATTGTAAGTAGCCAAGCATAATTAAACCGAAAAAGCTGTAGCGCACGCGCAGCGTGCGCTACAGCTTTTTCGGTTTTAAGGTTTCTTTTGCTTACCTACTTATAAATTCCAGCCTTTAGCTAATAAATTCACAGATATTGACTCATGCCATTGATTCAACAATATGTCAAATTCTTTTGTGTGTAAGCCCTTGCACGACAATATCAGCGCATCTTCGCCTGTCACTTCGTAATATTTAGGTCGCCTTCCAATTTCTTTAAAACCAAAGCTTTCATATAAGGCGATCGCAATATGATTAGATTCACGGACTTCGAGAGTTGCCCACTCTAAATTGCGATCGCAAGCTTTTTTAAGTAATCCCCAGACAATTGCTTTACCAAAACCTTGTCCTTGATATTCAGGGCGCACTGCCAATACTGTTATATGTGCTTCTTCAAGAACTGACCACAAACAACCAAAACCAAGTAATTCATGATTCTCAGTAGTTAAACCTAATACAAGGCTACTGGGATTATCAATTTCGCGCTGATATGCTTCTAAACTCCAAAAATTGCCAAGACAGGCACAATCGATCGCTCGTAGTTGTGATAAAAAGTTTTGATCTATTTCACTTAGGTAGATTCGGGTCGATCGGCTCATGTGCTGTAATTATTTAAATATTTTATAAGTTTTAATTGCAACAAAATTAAAACAGTCATCCAAGCGAATTATTAATCAATGTCAGAATTCTTGCCAATTGTATATCTCAGTGTGGTTAGCTTTTTTGCTTGGATTGTTAGCACTCTGGCAGGTGGCGGCAGTCCTTTCATTTTGATTCCGTTAGTTAACTTACTCATGGGCGCTTCTGCTGTTCCACCTGTTATCACAATTGGCATGTTTTTTGGCAATGCCCATCGGGTGCTGCTTTTTTGGCGAGATATCGACTGGGTGCTAACAGCTTGGTATGCACCTGGAGCAATTGTAGGGGCGATTTTGGGCGCATATACCTTTACCCAGATCCATCTCGATTGGCTACAAATAATTATTGCGATTTTCTTGATTATTAGCGCATTTTTATTTGAATTGGAAAAAAGCCCTGAAAAAGTTGTTGAAGACAAAAATTTCAAAAATATAAAACTGCTTAATAACTCCCATGAGTTAGAAGAATTAGAGGAGGTAATCGAGCTAAATCAGTTAGGTGAATTAAGTGAGTTAAGTGCGCTAGAGCAGTCAGAATTAATTCCCGAAGAAATTCCGCAATCCTCTAAATCTGGCTTTCAACTGCAAGCTTGGCACATCATGCCTGCGGGGTTTCTCAAAGCCTATGTATCTGGCTTGGTCGGCACAACTGGCCCCGTGCTAAATCCTTTCTATTTACGCTATGGATTGGTAAAAGAAAAAATGATCGCCACCAAGGCAACTCACATGACGATTATTCATTTATTTAAACTGATTACCTATGGTGTATTTGCAGCCATATCGAAGGAACAGTTAATCGCAGGTTTAGCGATCGGTTTAGCAGCCATACCCGCCAATCTCGTCGGTAAGGCCCTGCTCAAGAGGATGAGTCAAAACCAATTTCGGCAAATTGTTCTCGCATTTATGGCGATCGGTGGAGCTTGGATGCTCTGGGGACAAAGAGATTTATTTTTTAATTTGCTTTAAAACAAGGAGAAGCGGCACTTTTCCTTGTTTTGATTAAAATGTGCTCGATAGTCATTCTTTTGAAAAAGCGATTTTAATAGTTTAGAGCAGTCGATTTTATTAGATTCTGTAAATGTAGAAATTGCGATCGCGGAAATTTATCGCAGTATTGACTTTTAATCAGCAATATTCTAAAAACAAAAAGATTTATTTCTTAATTTATCGTGCCAAACATCAATTCGCCTAAACTTCTACTGTTTCTTCAGCATGGGATGACCTCTACAAGCAATACTACGAAATATTTAGAGAATAGAATCGCACCACCGCATTGTCAT
>CASBRC010000285.1 GCA_949128015.1 Synechococcales cyanobacterium PMM_0003 | reverse complement strand
CCAAATACCGAGTTTATTGAAAGCTTATCTGAAACTGGTTTGCAAGTTTTTTCATGGGGAATGCAAAATGGCGGGGCATCCTACATGATTTTTGGCGCGATCGCCGCATTTTTTTATGGTAAACAAATGATCGGGCTAAAGCGTACCCTCGCTTTTGCTATCCCTGCGATCGGTATTTCCGTAAGCGCCGAACTACTTGGTACTAGCACAGGCTTCCCATTTGGCGCTTACTCTTACCTAAGTGGACTTGGTTACAAAATTGTCGATTTAGTACCATTTACGATCCCACTGTCGTGGTTTTATATGGGCTTCTCCGCGTTCCTTGTGTCTGCAACTTTGATGCGCTTCGGCACAGGTTGGGGATATAGAATTGCTGCGATCGCACTCGGAGCTTTAATGCTGACATCATGGGACTTTGTACTAGATCCAGCGATGAGTCAAACCCCCTACCCCTTTTGGGAATGGCATCAAGCAGGTGAATTCTATGGGATGCCTTACCAAAACTTTTTTGGCTGGTTTGGGACTGGAGTGCTATTTATGACCGTTGCCTCGCTGATTTGGGGCAAGAGCGATCAACCCATCCTCAACCGTCAGCAGATTCTTTTTCCGACGATCATGTATGCAGGCAACTTTATGTTTGCGCTGATCCTGAGCTTTAATGCAGGCTTCTATGTGCCAGCAATACTAGGAATTGTTGTTGGGGCTTTGCCACTTGTAGTACTTTATTTAACTACGCCTAATGGTGAGCTAGATGACAATGCGATCGCAAACTCTTCCTCAAATATCCCAGCAGTATCATTGGATATTCCTAAAGTAGAAACGATCGGCACTCGTTAAAAAAAGGCAAATAAAAGAGCAAATAAAAAAGGTGAGGCGCGAAACGCCTCACCTTTTTTATTTGCCTTGTAAACTTTTTAGCTCGCGGAGAATCACCATCAATCCTTTATTCTGATGGTCAATTTGCTCTGAAATTTTTCCCATACGCTGATTTAAGGTCTTGATCTCATTGTCCTGATGGTCAATCCGAGTATTTAACTCATTAAATCTAGCCACAACTTCGCGTTGAATCAAGTTCTCGATCCCTTGCACAAGCAAAGTCTCAGTTGCTGTGAGTCGATTGACGATTGTTTGCAGACTAGGTTGTTCTTCGGCACGTTGGATTTCTCTAGCCGCAGCAGGTGCAGATCGAGCAGTCGCTGCTGAAACGGGTTGAGCAGGTTCGGGAGTCAAAAAGTTTTGAATGCGGGCAACCAGTACATCCGCTTCAAAAGGCTTTTCGAGAAAGTCAAACTCAGTGAATGGCTCAGGAACATGTTCGGTGACTTGTTCTTTGAGTCCCGAAATCATGATTACAGGGACTTTTTGTAATCCTTCGACGCGACGGATTGCCTGTAAGGTTTGATAACCATTGTATTTGGGCATCACGAAGTCAAGCAAAATTAGGTCAGGAAAAGCTCGGCGAGCAGCATCTAAACCTGATTTGCCATCACTTGCTTCTATGACATCATATTTTCCCGACAAAATGCTTTTAACCATTTTGCGGATCATAATGCTGTCGTCAATTACCAGTACTTTCTTTGCAGTCATGGATTTGAAGAATTCGCCCCAAATAGCTATGCGAGACCATCATATTACATCACAAAACTTGGTTGATTGAAATATTTTCTGCTCGGTTCAAGATGAGCGCGATCGCGTTAGACTTAAAAGACCCATTCTCTTTCGGTTTTATGGCAAAACGATACACTATTGATTCATCACAAATTATTCGTCGTGTCGAAGAACTGATAGGTGCTTCTTCTAATCGCTATCGCATTACCGTACAAGTTGCGAACCGAGCTAAGCTCAGACGTTACGAAGACGATGATTATGACGATCGTATGATGAAGCCGATTTTACGCGCCATTATGGAAATGTCTGACGAAATTTCTCAGCCTGAGATTCTAAGCGACTGAAAGCCCTAGAATTAGCGGCGCGATGCGCCGCCAATTCTTACTAATTATTATGCTGAATTTCACGTCTCAAGATACATCTAAGCAATTATTAAGCGGTGAAGGTTGGCGGATTGGTTTTCGCTCAGATGTTGATTTGTATAAAGGTTTGGTGGGGGCAGACAGTTGGGCGATCGAGCTAACTGAAACTGAATTTAAAGATTTTTGTAAATTGGCATCTCAACTCTCAGAGACGATGCAGATCATGGCAACTGAGCTATCAGATGGCGAAAAGATTTCTTGTACGCTCGAAACTGAGGATATTTCCCTTGAAGCTAATGGCTATCCTCATGCGTTTACATTGCACTTGCAGCTATTAACTGGACGACGTTTGGAAGGTTTTTGGGATGCAAATGCTGTGCCTTTTTTGTTAGATGCGATCGCCCATTTGTTAAATTAGAAACATAACTTGCCTATACAGCCTATTGAGGCTTTATAGGGTACAGATAAATCTGTGAAACTGCCGCGAAGCGGCAGTTTCACAGATTTATCTGGGTTTTATAACAGCGCAAAGCGCTGTAACGCATCGACTAGGAGTCGAAAATATGACCAATGTTGTTATAGAAAAAGCCATCAATGACTCAGAGGTAATTCAAAAACTGACCTTAGAGCAGTTTTTGAATTTACCAGATATTGATGAAAGTTATGAACTAGTCGAAGGCGAGGCGATCAAAAAAATGTCACCAAAATTTTTTCATTCACGCTTAACCGCCTCATTTTGGACTGAATTATCATCGTGGGCTAATGGTTTTGGTCAGGTGGCGATCGAGTGGTCAGTGTTACTAAAACGACAGGGGCAAGATTGGGTTCCTGTGCCTGATTTGTTATATGTTTCTCACGATCGCCTTGCCGCCGATTGGAGTGAAGATACACCTTGTCCAGTATTGCCTGAGTTAGTAATAGAGATCGTATCGCCCGATCAGACTTTTAAGCAATTGGCACAGAAGTCGATGGATTATTTAAGTGCTGGGGTAGATCGGGTGTGGGTAGTTTATCCACCTATGCGAAGTCTAACTGTGTTTTTTTGCGATCGCCCTCCTGAAACTTATCGAGGCGATCGCCTATTGACCGATGAGATATTTCCTCATTTAGCAATAACATCAGAGCAGTTTTTTATCAAAGCAGGTATTTGAAAATCTTCAGAAAATTATCTGATAGGATGTAAGTAGGTGGACATATTTAAATACCAAACCCAAAAAGCTGTGGCGCACGCGCAGCGTGCGCCACAGCTTTTTGGGTTTGGGTTATTTATTACGTCCATCTACTT
>CASBRC010000284.1 GCA_949128015.1 Synechococcales cyanobacterium PMM_0003 | reverse complement strand
GAGCAACGATGAATAAACCACCAAAAGCTGTGGCGCACGCGCAGCGTGCGCCACAGCTTTTGGTGGTTTATTCATCGTTGCTCCTACTTAGCGATCGTGTAGACTAAGACGAAAAGTATTATGCCTTCTTTTTGTGATTATTTGGGATGTTTTCTGTAATGCGCCTCCAACCTTATCTATTGTCAGCCTTAGTTGCCCTCTTATTGATCATTACTAGCTGTGCTTCTTCAGGGCAGTCTGCTAATGCTCAACTGTCTGACGCTCAATTTGAATCCAAAGTTTTAGAGATTATTCGCAAAAATCCACAGGTAATCTTAGATTCTGTCCAGTCCTATCAAAAATCTCAATCTCAACAAGAAGAGCAGTTGCGCGATAAAGTACTATCCCAAATTCGTCAAGAACCTCGGCTGTTACTTCGCAATTCACCAGTTACAGGTTCCGCAAGCCAGAAAATCATCATGGCAGAGTTTTCCGACTTTGAATGTCCTTATTGTGCTAAAGCTCATGAGGTAGTGAAGGAATTCATGGCAAGAAATCAGAATGATGTAACTTTGGTATATAAGCACTTCCCTCTGACTGAGATTCATGCACAGGCTGAACCCGCAGCACTAGCGGCTTGGGCGGCGACACAACAGGGGAAGTTTTGGGAATATCATGATGCTTTGTTCGAGCAACAGAGCAAGCTTGGTGAAGTCTTATATCTAGAAATAGCCAATAATTTGAAACTTGATGTCGATCGCTTTAATCGCGATCGCAAAAGTCCCGAAGCAAAAGAATCCATCAAGAAAGATTTTGAACTTGGTAAGTCTTTGGGAGTACGTGGCACACCTTCTTTTGTGGTGAATGGAGTGTTTTTCTCTGGCGCACCAACTGTCAAGGATTTAGAAGCTTTAGTCGCTCAGATTAAAGCAGGTAATTAAACAGGCAAGGGGCTTAAGCCCCTTGTTAGCGTTACTGAAAATTACAATTGTGGGCAACTTATTTTTACAAGCTGCCTAAAGTGCAGGGCGCTTTAATTTAGCTATTAATTTGGGTTAAAGTCTGAGCTTGTGCTAAGTTGTTACCCCAAACACGAAAAGCATTTTTAACATTTTGATGGAGTAAGGGTATGAGCGCACATGATCGAGTCCCCGTAGGTATTATTGGCGCGTCGGGTTATGGTGGGATCCAATTGGTGAGATTGCTGCTAGAGCATCCATTAGTAGAAATTACTTACATGGGTGGGAGTAGTTCTGTGGGGCAAAATTTTGCTGATCTATATCCGCATATTGCCCATGCCGTTAACCTGCCCATCGAAAACCTCGAACCTGAAGCGATCGCAGATCGCGCTCAAATTGTCTTTTTATCATTACCAAATGGTCTAGCCAGCAAAATCGCGCCACGTCTATTAGCAAAAGGCTGCAAAGTCCTCGATCTATCCGCAGATTATCGCTTCACCGATTTGCAAGTTTATGAATCTTGGTACAAAGAGGCGCGTACTGACGCTGAAGTTAATGCCAAAGCAGTCTACGGGTTACCAGAAATTTATCGCGATCGCATTGCCACTGCTGACTTAGTTGGCTGTGCGGGCTGCTATCCTACTGCGAGTCTATTAGCCTTGCAACCATTGCTAAAACAAGGTTTAGTCGATCCTAGTACGATTGTGATTGATGCCAAGTCAGGTATATCGGGCGGCGGTCGTCAGCCCAAAACAAACTTGCTATTAGCTGAAGCTGATGGCTCGATCGGAGCCTATGGTATTGCCAATCACCGTCACACGCCCGAAATTGAGCAGATTTGTAGTGATATGGCTGGACAGGAGATACTAGTTCAATTTACACCGCATTTAATTCCGATGATTCGCGGTATTCTTTCGACGGTATATGCAAAGTTACGCGATCCCGGACTCGTCAAAGATGATGTGCTTACTATTTATAAGTCCTTTTATCGCAATTCAGAATGGGTGCAGGTTTTACCAAAAAATATTTTCCCCCAAACTAAATGGGCGTTAGGCACAAATCTCTGTTATCTGGGAGTAGAGGTCGATGAGCGCACAGGTCGGGTAATTGTAGTTTCGGCGATCGATAACTTGATGAAGGGTCAAGCTGCTCAAGCCTTACAATGTATGAATATCATGATGGGCTGGGAAGAGTCATTGGCTCTACCAAAGCTCACCTTTTATCCATAAGAGAACAAGGGGCTTAAGCCCCTTGCCTTTTAAAAAAGCATGTCACAAACAGTTAAAGATTTAGGTGAGCAGGGATTGCTGAAAATTTTTCGGCAATATTGTAGTGAAGTTGTCGGCGATGATGCGGCAACTATGGGGGGAACTTTAGCAGATCATCAGATGGTAGTCACTACCGACATGTTGATCGATGGTGTGCATTTTAGCGATCGCACAACTAGTCCCGAAGATGTCGGTTGGCGAGCCGCCGCCGTAAACTTGTCAGATCTAGCCGCGATGGGGGCAAAGCCTTGGGGATTGGTGATGTCGGTGGATTAACGCCTGATACGACGATCGCATGGATTGAGGGGGTATATCGTGGCTTTAGCGAATGTTTAAAAACCTATGGTACTGAACTAGTGGGTGGCGATACGGTGCGATCGCCTGTGCGTACCTTAGCCGTGACCGCCTTTGGGCAAGTATACAAAAATCATTTAATTCAAAGGCATACGGCAAGGGTTGGCGATGCAATTGTAATGACAGGGCTGCATGGGCTATCGAAGGCAGGTTTAGAACTTTTATTAGATCAAAGCCTAAGTAAAAAGTTATTAACTCCAATCAAAATAGGCGATCGCATTCTGGCAAAACAGGAATTAATCCAAGAAATCTGCCGCTATCATCAGCGCCCAATTCCTCGTTTTGATGCGATCGCGAT
>CASBRC010000283.1 GCA_949128015.1 Synechococcales cyanobacterium PMM_0003 | reverse complement strand
GGGTTAGGGTGGGGTAAATTCTTTGATATAAATCTCCTTAAGAGAGTGAATCTGCTGGTTGGATGACATTATTTCGCGTAATAATATCAATCAGTTCTAATTTAATCTCTTCTGCTTGATCATTATCAATTTGACAAGTACCCGCATTAGCATGTCCACCACCTTCATACCTCAACATTAATTCACCAATATTAATCGAACAGGTGCGATTGAGAACTGACTTGCCAACTGCAAATACACAATTCTGTTTTAGTCTTCCCCACATCTGATGAATAGAGATATTGCAGTCAGGGTATAGTGCATATACCATAAAGCGATTGCCAGCGTAGATTGTCTCTTCATTCTGCAAATTAACGACAACTAGCTTGTCATAAACTTCTATACAATGATGAATCTGTTTTTTGAATATTTCCTGCTGCACAAAGAATAGTTCCACACGTTCCTTGACATTCGGAAGTTCCATGATTTCTTCAATGGTCATACTGCGACATGCTTCTACCAATTCCATCATCAAGGCATAGTTAGAAATAGTAAACTCACGAAATCTCCCTAATCCTGTCCGTGAATCCATCAAAAAGCTCAACAATACCCAGCCTTGAGGATGGAGAATATCGTCAATATCAAACTGAGCAGAATCACATTTGTCTACAGCTTGCATCATGGCTTGCGAAATCTGCGGAAACTTTAATTTGCCACCGTAGTAGTTGTAAACAACTCTTGCGGCTGATGGGGCTTCACCTTCGATAATATGATTTTCAGGAGTATCATAAATCCGCATTGTCTCACTCGTATGGTGATCGAAGACTAAATATGCACCTTCTATATATGGCAAGTTAGTCAAAATATCGCGATCGCAAACTTCTACTTTACCGTCTTGCACATCTTTAGGATGCACAAATAGGATCTCATCGATCATATCAAGCTCTTTAAGCAATACGGCGCTGACCACACCGTCAAAGTCACTACGGGTAATTAATCGATATTTTTTGGTTGTGGTTGACATAAGCTAAGGCTCTTAATAATCTTGCACATAAGTAGACAAGCATAAATGAAACCAAAACCCAAAAACTTGTAGCGCACGCTGCGCGTGCGCTACAAGTTTTTGGGTTTTAAGATTTGTTCTGCCCATCTACTTATATACGATGCTGTTCCCTAACTATAGCTCTTTGCCTCTCAACTTTAGACTTTCTCAGAAGATATTTTTTGCTGCAAAGATTGAGCTACCTTAACAAACTCATGATCTAATTGCTGAAGCACTATATCTATGGCTTCGACTTGATTAGTATCACTATTCGATTTATAAAGGTTACTTAATTCTTTGCAAATTGCCACCAGCCTATCGGCTCCCAAAGTTCCACTCCCGCCTTTGAGTGAATGATTCTCAAAACTAATTTTTGCAAAATCTAGTTGATTTAAGGCTTGGCGCATTCTTGCGATCGACTGTCCTGATTCTTGTAAGTAAGAATCAATAATTTCTGCGAGAGCCTGCTTATTGATAAACTTCTCTAACATATTTAAAGTTGACAAATTAGTTACAGCAAGTCCAGAAACATCTAATTGAGAATAAGAACTAGCAGAGGTAACAAATTGCTCAACATCACTAAATTTAGCTTGTGATAGATCGAGTAATTGTCCTGTGAATTTCCCTGTAAATGGCTCAAGATTTCCAGATATCGATTTAGAATTAGTCTGCTCTAGCTTATTTTGACTTGATTGCAAATGCTCGGAGACACTTTGTAGAGTCATAACTAGTTCTTCAATTTGAAGCGGTTTGGTAAGATAATCATTCATCCCCGCCGATAGAGCTGTTTCACGAAATTCTTTAAAAGCATTTGCAGATAGCCCAATAATCCAAGGCTTACGATCTGACATCTGACGAATATGCTGACAAGCAGTCAATCCATCCATGATTGGCATTTGGATATCCATAAATATTAAATTATAGGATTGTCGCTTTAAAGCATTAACTGCTTCCAAACCGTTTGCCACAGCATCTCCTTGATAACCCAAACGTTCTAGCATCAATAAAAGAATTTGCTGATTTACAACGTTATCCTCCACAATTAAAATTTGGAAAGGATAACTGCTCGCGAAATCGCCATTTAATTTGGAAATATTGAGTAGGTTGGCTGATTGAGGCGTAACAGTTGAAAACAGACTCAAAAACACCTGATAAAGCTTGGATGCTGTAATTGGTTTGGTCAAATATCCAGCAATATGACTAGAACTGGAAATATCATTCGTAGAAACTGAATTTAAGAGAATAATTGGTAAAGATGGAAAAATCTCTTGAATATTTCTCGCTAGATCTAGTCCATTTATAGATTGAAGATGACTGTCAATTAAAACAGCATCATATTTTGACATTCCCAAATATTGTATAGCTTCTGATTCAGAGTATGCGGATTTCACCGTAATTCCCAATGCTTGAGTATACAACCCAATAACTTCTTGAATTGTAGAACTAGTATTAACAACAAGAACTTGTTTTTGGTCGAAATCAGGATTAATCTCTAAAATTTCTGTAGCGATCGCCTTAGTACGAATAAAAAAGCTAAACGTTGTCCCCTCTCCCACTTCACTTTCGACTTTGATCTCTCCATCCATAAGGCTGCAAAGCTCTTTGCTGATCGCCAATCCTAAGCCTGTGCCACCATATTGCCGCGTGACTGAGCTATCGGCCTGACTAAAAGGCTTAAATAGCCGATTAATTGCCTCTGGAGCGATGCCTACGCCTGTATCGCGCACTGCAAAATCTAATTGATATATATTCGCGTCTGGGTCACTCAAAACAGACTTCACCGTAATCGCAATTTCACCTTTTTTAGTAAATTTAATTGCATTACTAATCAAATTTACTAAAATCTTCCGCAGACAAGTGGAGTCACTAATAATCTGTTGTGGTACATCTAGATCGATCAAAGCTGATAGCTCTAGAGATTTTTCGGCAGCTTGGGATGACATCAAATCAAGGATCCCTTCAATGCAATTCCGCAAATCAAAGGGATACTCTTCTAACTCGATCGTGCCAGATTCAATTTGAGAGAAGTCAAGAATCTCGTTAATTACAGCTAGCAGTACTTTCCCTCCTTGGCGAATTCCTGAGACAAATTGCTGTTGCCGAGAAGATAACGGCGTAGTACTTAGTAACCCCGCCATGCCGATTACCGCATTCATTGGTGTACGAATCTCGTGACTCATGGTGGCAAGAAATTCACTTTTAGCCTTATTAGAAGCTTCAGATACTTTCGCAGCCGCTAGTTTTGCCTCATTCTGATGTTTCTCAGTGACATCTTCGACACTCACCACAAACTGAATCGGATTGTTTTCGATACCACGAATTAAGCTGAAACGGGAGATCGTATCAATGATTGTGCCATTTTTGTGAATGTATTGTTTTTCTAAAGCTATATTGCATATTTCCCCCACGAATAATTTATGTAAGCTAGCTAGAGTTAATTCGATAGAGTTGGGATGGGTAATATCAATAGCTGATATTTGAAGTAACTCCTCAGGAGCATAACCATAGGTTCTACAAATATTTTGATTAACAGTTAAGAACTTCCCTTCCAAATCCAGAGTTGCCATACCGACTGGAGCATTCTCAAAAGACACTCGCAACAATTCTTCATTCTGGCGTAATTCTGTTGTCCGTTGTTGGACTTTTTCTTCTAAGGAAGCGTTAAGCTTTTGCAGATTTTGATAGAGTTCTGCTTGTTGGATTGCGATCGCAAGTTGCACTGACAAGAGTTGAATTAGCCGTAAATCGACATCTTGCCAATTACGCATAGTTGCACATTGATGCACAATTAGCAGTCCCCATAGAGATGGAGGCTTATTTATATCGTCACGGCAAGAGCCTGCTGAAGATTCGGGCAATAGAATGGGAACAACTAGATTTGCCTTTACTTGAAAGCGCTCTAGTAGCTGGATGTGACAAGGCGTTAAGTTGGCGTTATAAATATCATTGGCAGCAAACATCCTCCCTTGTTGGTATGCGCTCCCTTTGTTAGTGCGAAAGCATGTATCAACAATATTAAGGTTAATACTTGCCTGCCAAGGCGAATTAACTGATTCAGCGACGATTGTGCCGCTCATATTGGGATTAAATTTATAGATTACAGTGCGATCAGCATTTAAGAAGTTTTTGACATCTCGAACAATTGCTTCATATATCTTTTCGAGATCAAGAAATTGTCGAATATTCAGTGCAATTTTAGAAATCAGGACTTCTTGTTTTTGCGATCGCTGTAATTTATGAAACAGAGTAAACCGATCTAATAATCTGTGAATAGTTCGGCGCAGCGAGATAGCACTAATCTCGTCTTTAATTAAATAGTCGGCGGCTCCCAACTTGATTGCATTTGCCGCCACGATACCATCTTCATATCCTGTCAGCATAATCACTGGCAGTTTGGGATCAGTAATTCCTGAGCTGATAATTTCTAGTAGGTCAAGTCCATTACCATCTAGCAAATTAAAATCAAGTAGCATCATGTCTGGTATTTGCGATCGCCAGATTAGTAAGGCTTCTTGGATATTATCAGTCTCAAAAATCTGATATTTAGTGGTGGAATCAGCTTGAATATAGTGCCGATAAATAGACCGATCTTTCTCACTACTACCAACAATCAACAGCTTTATTGGAGCGGGTAATGATTGTAAATTATTTGAGGTGATTAGTTTATTTATAGGATTGGACATTGAATATTGTTAAGAAATCACTTAACCATTATTTAATGGATTCTTATAGCTATTGCCATTTGTATCAGGATAAATCAAAACCTAAAAGAGAGAGGCGACAGCTATATATTTCAGTATAGCTGTTGAAATTTTGGTGAAGACAAAAAAGCAGAAGGGACGCTTTGCGTCCCTTCTGCTTTTTTGTCTTCACGACCAGTCGTCCTGTCCTTCATCTTGAGCCATGTAAACTTTGCCGATCGCATGGATCGCCCTAGTTTTAGCAAATAATGTTTCCTCAGTTAACTGCCAATTATTCATAACTTTGAGCAAATCAGCCTGAATATCTCGCGCTCCTACAAATCCCTTGTAGCGAACGCTTAAGCGGGCAAGCTCAGCATGATCGCGATCGCTTGGCGCAGGATGCATCAATAAATCGTTTACGATTTGACGATCTTTGCTGTATTGAGGATGTTTTTGATCTTTTACTTCTGCCATAAAATTAGAGATATAAACGGCGCAAAGCGCCGTTTATATTATTGTCTCAAAATGATTACTTCGTTACCCGTAACTGGAGTCCGCGCAATCAAATGATTTTCTGCATCTGCAACAAATAGCTTCTTGAAATTGAGTGACTGCGATCGCGTTTGTAAGTCATTTACCAATTGAGTTTGCTGACTTGGCTCTAATTTATACCAGCCATCGTTGAGCGCCACGATCAAACGTCCACGCTTAAAGTTGGTTTGGACTGAGCCAAGCAAAGACTCGCCATACTGGTTAGCAACTTCAGAAACTTGGGTTTGAATTTTTGCGATCGCAATTTGTTCCGATGTTAGCGGTACGTCACCACGCTCTGGCTTGACCAAATCTTTATTGACGACAGCAGGTGCTTGCTTCTTGGCAATGCTGACTGGCTTATTAATTGGTGCTGGCGTTGCCGCAACTTTTTTAACCGTTTGGCTATGGGCGTGAGATGGCTTAAGAATGATCAATAGCGAAAATAAAGTTGCCAAAGCAACAGTACCAGCCCGCTTATCGAGAATGCGTTTGACTTCATCGGACAGAGGAACTTGCACGGCGATCCCACTAATCGATCGCCAGATTGGGGCAGTTGCGGTCACCGTCTTTTTCCAAGCATCATTTGCTTGGAGCTTTTCCCAAGAATTTACCAAAGAAGGCGTAGAGGCTGCCTTGGTCGAAGTCTTTTGCCAAATATTAGTTGCGATCGGATCGAGCTTATCTACAGAGGCTTGCAGAAACCCTAAAATTTTTGGTGTGACTTGCTCTTTGACAAATTTCCATGCAATGCCAAATTCTTGCGTGACCTGTGCCACTAGTGGTGAGTCAGGCTCAGTCGATGCATTTAACAAGGTAGCGGCTTCACCCGTCGAATCCAAGGCAACTTCAGACCCTTCTAAACTTTGTTGAAGTTTTGTTAGCGCAATGATTAAAGTTGCGATCGTTTTAGCCGAGAGTCCCTTACCTAATTGCAACGCCTTATTTAGGTTAGGGTTACTAGAAGTTTTCTCTTTGCTGGGTGCAGACGCTTCGCCATCTGTTGCTGTTGCTGTTGCCTTTGATGAGGTTAGCTTGGTTTGGAGGTTACGCAGTGCAGGCAGTAAACTTCTCACAAGTTTTAGTAATAGCGTCTGCAACTGTGGCTGTACCTTCGTCCAAGTTTGTCCAACTTGTTGAGAGACGCGCTCAATTACCTCTTTAGTTTTGTTTTCTGTCATAACTGCCTCCTGTCACAATTCACACGGTTGACATGAAAAGTATCACAAATTATGCAGTGAGATTAACATATCTTGATCTATTTCTCAGTATTTACAATAAATGTCGATCAAACCAAACCCAAATTTTTTATAAAAGCCCCCGCGAAGCCTACCGTGTACACACAAGTAACCAAGAACTAAAGTTCTTGGCTAAAAGCTCAAGTCAGTTGAAACTGACTAAAGAGGATTAACCCGTTTTAACGGGTTTTAGCTTTTAGCCCGCAATTTATTGCAGGGTTTTTATTGTGATTTGGACTTGTGTGTACACCGTAGCCGCGAAGCGGGGGGGCTTTTATAAAAAATTTGGGTTAATTGGCTGTAAGTAGTCTCTATTTTTTAGGATCTGTATTTGGATAGATACATAGTTGCTATAGTTTTAGCTAAGCCTAGTCACTTAAGTTATTTTCCTCTCACCGCTTACCTTTTTTATTAACACAAACATTGCTTAAATATCATGCGTATTCTCGCTCTAGCTTGGGAGTTTCCACCACGCATCATTGGAGGAATTTCTCGTCACGTAGCAGAGCTATATCCTGAAATCGTTAAGCGTGGACATGATGTACATTTGATCACAGTCGCTGTCGAAAATGAGCCATTAGAAGCGATCGTCGATGGAATTCATGTGTACCGAGTTCCCGTTGAAGCTAATAATGACTTTTTTCAATGGGTGCGGCAAATGAATATAAATATGCTGAACTTTGCGAGAGAGTTCTTGGCAGTTAATTCGATGGATTTGCTCCATGCCCATGATTGGTTAGTCGAAGAATCTGCGATCGCAATTACGCACGAATATCAGATTCCCCTAGTTTCTACAATCCACGCCACAGAATATGGACGCTGTAATGGGATTCATAATGACACGCAAAGATATATTCATCACAAAGAACTTCTTTTAACTCAAGCATCACAGCGAGTAATAGTTTGCTCCGAATATATGCGCGGCGAATTACAACGGGCGCTAGATTGTCCAGCCGAAAAGACTGACGTGGTTTATAACGGGCTGAGCGTTGAGCGTTGGCAAAACATTACAGCAGAGCATGAACATGATTTTAAAGCTCTACGGGAGCAATACGCCAAGCCTGATGAAGCGATTGTTTATTTCGTGGGACGGATTACTTACGAAAAAGGGCTTTCGATTCTGCTCAATGCTATGCCCAGAGTGATTGCCGCGATGAACGATCAAGTCCGTCTGGTGATTATTGGTACTGGCGACGCTTATTCGATCCTGCTGCAACGCCAAGCATGGGATCTAGGCATTTATCACAAGGTTTTGTTTACTGGCTTTATGGCAGATGTTGATTTTTGGAAATTTCAGAAGGTCGCAAATTGTGCAGTTTTCCCTAGCCTCTACGAGCCGTTTGGCATTGTTGCCCTTGAGAGTTTTGCCGCAAAAATCCCTCTCGTCGTCTCAGATACTGGAGGATTACCAGAAGTAGTCCGCCATAAGCTTACAGGCATAGTTACTCGCGTCAATGATGCAGACTCTCTAGCTAACGGGATCATTGAGATATTGCAGAACAAAGATCATGTGCAAACTTTTGTAGATAATGCCCAATTAGAGCTAAGAGAAAGATTTGGATGGGACAAACTAGCCGAGCAAACTGAAGCTATTTTCTTCAAAGTCAAACATTAAAACATTAGAATTTATTTAAACAACAGTACAAAGGCTCTGGGACTCTGCTAATGAGGTTTTAATTGGTTGGGAATTACGCAATCCTGATGATGAAGGCAGAAAAGACAACATTACTGTCAGGAGTGTGATCGAGATCATGCTGCCAATAAAAAACTTCGCAAACCATAGTTCATTAACATCAGGATTAGGATTCAGGTTAGGAGAAGACATAGTAGTATCACTTAAATTATTAATTAATTAATTAGTTAGATGCATTTACAGACGGATTAGTTTACGAAAGGAGTCCCCCAGAAGTTCCAGTTTTCTTTGTTAAAGGGCGATCGCCATTTCTCGATCAAGATTCTTTCTAGCTGTTGTCGGGGGCGTGTGGCTGTCGGAGTATCCCACCAGAAGGTCATCACAACTTGTGTCGGAAGATTGTGGGTGGTATGTAGTTCGCGGTAGTTAAGGAGATACCGTTTACAGTCATGAAAGCCTTTCCATCTTTTGTGAGAACGGCGTGTCTCACCTACATACAGTAGCACGGGTGATTGTGCTTCACTGGTGAGGTCGATCACAAAGTATATGCAAGCGTCGTCACAATCTTTGCTGGGTAATCGATAAAACTCCGCAGGTTGAATCGGTAATGTGAAGGGATTAATCGCATGGGGATCGCAGTGAGTAGATGGCATGTCAAACAGAGAGGTTTGAAGGTCGGGGATCATTGTGACGATGGAACTTTGATACTTTGCGATCGCCTGTTTCCATACCTGTAAAGATTGACTTCCCATGGCATAATTCGCGCCACTATCATAAACTCGCGAAGCACGCTGGATTCCTTCACTAAACAGCGATCCCTGTTTATACTCAGAGGGATTATGCTCATTTTTGCTGTTATAGGGATTGGGGCGATCGCTCATGATGATTGCTATAATTTGTCTGAGACGGTGCTTTGCACACTTAAGAAATTATAGTCAGATACTTTGCCAGAATCTCTACCACCACAAATTATCAAAGGGCAACCTCTGACTGCGCTCGCACCAATGCAAGACGTAACTGACCTTACGTTTATGCAAATGCTGAGCGAATATGGCTGTCCTGATTATTATGTGACAGAATACTTTCGAGTCTATGCTAATTCCAATATCGATAAGAAAATTCTCAAATCTATTACTCTAAATACGACAAATAGACCCGTATTTGCTCAAATAATTGGCGAAAGCATTCCCGATATGTTGCGAATTGCCAAGCAATTAACTAATTATCCGATCGCAGGAATTGATCTCAACTTAGGCTGTCCCGCGCCGCGTGTGTATCGCAAAAACGTTGGTGGTGGGCTTTTGCGCGAACCTGACACAATTGAGCGGATTTTTGAGGCTTTGCGATCGCAAAGCTCAGGACTCTTCACCGTTAAAATGCGCGTAGGGTTTGACTCAACTGCTAATTTTGAGCGAATTCTGCAATTAATTAATACTTATCAAATCGACATGCTCAGTCTGCATGGCAGAACTGTCAAGGAGCTATATCGTGGCGACGTGCATTACGACCTGATCCGTCAAGCTGTGCAAACCGTAAATTGTCCTGTGCTTGCTAATGGAAATATAACTTCCTATCTCAAAGCCGAAGCAGTTTTGCAACAAACAGGAGCGGCGGGAGTAATGATCGGGCGATCGGCGATTCGTAATCCTTGGATTTTTCAACAAATTCGCGATCGCTTTACAGGAAACCCAGTCAAAGTAACTACTCTTGCTGATGTGCATCAATATATTCAGCATCTCTTTGCAATTACAATCCAAGAGGAGCTAAAGGAAAAATCCCATGTAAATAGTCTGAAAAAGTTTCTTAATTTCATCGGCACAGGCATTGATCCTGACGGCAAGTTTTTAGTAGGAATGAGACTAGTACAGTCCAAGCAAGAGCTTTTTGATTTATGCGATCGCTATTTATTAACTAATCCCGATCATCTTTTTGCGATCGAGCCATACGAAAATCTAGTAGCGCGTCCTAGTTGTGAATCCAATGAGTAAAAATATTTTGAGATTATTTATCAGTTTTTGGTTAATAGTTTTGACTAGCTTTGGCATTAACAATTTGCCAGCGATGGCTAGCGATCGCACATTCCTAAATGTATCGCTCGATTTTATCAATGAGTATAAATTACCAAAACAAAAATTTGAAGATACTCCCATCGGCGGATTGTCGGGACTAGCTTACGATCGCAAAGATGATATTTTCTACGCAATTTCGGACGATCGTAGTGAATTTTCACCTGCCAGATTTTATGCTCTCAAGCTAAAATTTAGTTCTCAAAAAGAGCAGCCCAACCTTGAGAATGTGGAAGTAATCGGCGTAGACTTTCTCAAAGATAAATCAGGTAATACCTATGCCAAGGGTGAAGTTGATCCTGAAGGAATTGCCCTAACAGGTGATCGGACTGTTCTTATTGCTAGTGAAGGTGTCACTAGCAAAGGTGTTCCACCATTTATAGATGAGTTTGATTTACTTACTGGTAAATGGATACGCAGTTTACCGATTCCTCAGCGCTATTTGAAAGAAGCTGAAAAGAAAGATTCCAAAACCACCAAAATAGAACCTAAGACTCAGGAGCCACAGGGAGTAAGAGACAATCTTGGCTTTGAGGCACTCACGGTAGTTCGTGACTCAATTGGCGATCCCTATCGCGTATTCGCAATTACAGACAATGCTCTTGCCCAAGATGCTCAAATCGACGAGAAACAATCATCTGAAAGTCGATTTTTACATTATCTCGTTGGTGACATTACACCGATTATCGTGGCTGAGCATCTTTACCCAGTCGAAGCGATGGCTCCTCCTATCACTCAAATCGGAGTTAATGACATTGTGGCGATCGATCGCGGCGGTCACTTTCTCACCCTTGAGCGATCCAATGGTGCAGCAGGATTGAGCGCCAAAATCTGGCAAATCGCTACAGGTAGCGCGACTGATACTTCTTCGATTAAGAGTTTTCGAGTTAGTCCCAATGTGCGAAAAATTAGTAAAAAGCTAGTTTTAGACCTAGCAACTCTTGGGATTAAATTAGACAATTTGGAAGGAATGGCGATCGGTCCACGATTAGCTGATGGTTCTCAAAGTCTAATTTTGGTAAGTGATGATAACTTCAGCGATAATCAATTTACTCAATTCCTATTGCTTCGCCTCAATCGTAAGTAGGTTCGCTAAATTCCCGCTTTTACAAAAAACTGTTCTGAGGTTACTGCCAAGTCTGCGAACAACTCATCCGTTAACAAGCGATCGCCTCGATAGGTCTCAGGAGGGCGATCGCCAAAAAACACGGTAATACTTCGCATCGGCGGATAAACTACCCAGACTCTTTCCACACCCGCACTCAGATAATCTGTCGCTTTCTGTGCTAGCTGATTGAAAGTCTGATCGGGCGATACGATCTCAATCACTAACTCTGGCAATGCTGGACAAGGTGTATCCTCATGCCAATCTGCGGCAAGGCGATCGAAAGAAACATAAAGTAAATCAGGCACAGGAACCCAATCTTTACCTCTCCGTTTCAGAATTACTGACCACTCCACCCTTACACGTCCACGACCATCAAACCATCCCGAAATTTCAATCCAAAACATCGTCGTCAAAGAAGAATGAAAATATTTCGGTGACATTTTTTTAATTGCTTCTCCATCAATTAATTCAAAGCTTTCGTCGGTTTCTGGTAGATTCAGAAATTGCTCTAGGGTTAATTTTTGAATTGGCTCAGAGTCATGGATGACTTTTTCAATAACAATATTGGTCATTTTTTAACCTCCTTAATTAATCAAAATCCTAAATCAGCCTTGGCAGCTTCTGCAATTCGCAAAACTTCTGGTGTGGAAATTTCTTCCCAAGGTACTTCGCCGATCTCGCGGTAGAAAGTTTCGTCATAGGGGCGAGTTTGCACCACCACAGGCATTGGCACGGCATGACCTAGCACGAGAGCTTGCTGTTTAGAATCTAATTTTGATAAAATTGTTCGCAAATTACCACTACCAGCCACGCCTGTAAAAATTGCATCGATATCTTTCTCATCATTGAGCAAAGCCGTAATTCTCGTGCCAATCTGGGACATTACTTCATTATCAATTCCCGATGGACGTTGATCGACAATCAGTAAAGTCACAAAATATTTCCGCATCTCACGGGCGATCGTCCCAAAAATAGTCTGTCTAGCTGTATTTGGGGCAAGAAAGCGATGCGCCTCTTCGATGGTAATCGTCAACTGTTGGGGGCGATCGCAAATATTTTTAGTCTGTAAAAATCGCTCAGCTTTCTGTACATAGGAATGATGAATCCGCCGCGTAATGATATTTGTCGCCAACATATAGGAGAGCAGATTTGATTGCGAACCAAATTCAATCACGATATGTTTACCCGCCGCGATCAAATCAAGAATCCGCTTAATGTAATCTTCAGGGCAGGTTGGGCGTAAATATTTGAGATCGTCAAGTCGGGTGAGTTTGCGCTGTAGCGCCATGATCGAAGACTTACTACCCATTTTCTGTTCGCAAAATTCTTGGATTTCCGAATTAGTCATTGCCAGTAGCCGCGAAATCCAGCCCTTTCCAAATTCATTCCGTAAGATAATTGCATTTTCCAAACTGGCTTCCGAGAGATTTAACTCCTCCCGAATTAGCATCAAATCTTCGACATCAATTTGGTCATAGCTGATGTAAAGCTCCTGTGCATCCCGCACGCCCCGCCGCTTCGTCGAGTCGGGATCAAGGGTATAAATCTGCACCTGTGCAGGAAATAACTGACGTAACCCTTTGACTGTACTAAATCTTTTGCCTTCAGTAGCTGCTTCCCATCCGTATTCCGAATGCATATCAAAAATTAGATTTACCGCAGCTTGTTTACGAATGATTCCTGATAGTAGTAGACGTGTCAAAAATGATTTCCCCGTTCCCGATTTCCCAAATACGCCGTTACTGCGCTCCACAAAGCGATCGAGATCGAGACAAATTGGTACTGGCATATCAATCGGCTGCCCGATCGCAAAATTTCGTTTATGGGGATCATCCTCCCACCCAAACACAATCCGAAAATCGCGCTCAGTCGCATCAAATACCTGCGAAAAATGACTGGGGATCGTCTTTACAGGCAATAGTTGAAAGTCACTTATCTCTTCGACTGCTTCGTAAACTGGTGATTTTTTGCGTTTAGTTTTTTTTACGCGATCGCTATTTTGACTAGTAGCTCGTTGTGCAATCAGGTCGAAAGGATTTGACGGGACAAACATCAACATTGGCGTTAAATTGATTGTGGCGAAAGTCCCTGTCCCCGCCAAAATTTCGGTTAAAAAAGTATTCTCAGGATCGGGCGGATTTATGAGAATGCGTGGGCTAGCCGTACCAAGAGTAACATCGGTGAGGATGCAAAAAAAGCGGGTATGCCGACCATGCACCACCAAAAATTTGCCGACGCGCATATCTTCGACGGAAATCTCGCCATTTAGTCGAACTTCTAAACCGTCGCTTAGCGATCCTTGAACAACAATGCCTAATGGTTGCAATGAATTCATGCAAAACCTGCTGCAATTTAGACTTAGCGTACCAAAAAAAGATGGAGAGCGCCTAGGCGCTCTCCATCTTTTTTTGGTACGCTAAGTCTAAATTGCAGCAGGTTTTGCATGAAT
>CASBRC010000282.1 GCA_949128015.1 Synechococcales cyanobacterium PMM_0003 | reverse complement strand
TTTCTCTGGGGCTTAGCCCGTGTTTCTGGCTGTCAGTTACCCATTGCGATCGACACGCCCCTCGGTCGTCTGGACTCATCCCACCGTTTAAACCTCCTCGATCGCTATTTTCCCAATGCTAGCCAACAGGTAATTCTCCTTTCAACCGATACCGAAATCGGCAAAGCAGAAGTAACCCGTCTCCGCGAAAATCAACTCATCGCCCACGAATACCTCCTAGATTACGACGAATCTACTAATCGTACCTCCGTGCGATTAGGCTATTTCTTTTAGTATCTGTGCCGCGCAAAGCGCGGCACAGATACTAAAAATCTTTTATTAATTACTAACCTATGGAACCCCCAATTGACCGCATTCGTATTTCACAAAGCGCCAGAGAACAATTACTCAAACTCAAACGCAATACCCATATCGAACATTGGAATGTCCTCTGTCGCTGGGCGCTATGTAAATCCTTAGCTGAACCCACGCCCCCATCAATCATTAACATTGTCACAGACAGCAATGTGGAAATGACTTGGCAAGTCTTTGCTGGTAATTTGTCAGACATTTTGATCGTCGCGCTCAAGCAGCGTTGTCACAATGATGGACTAGGAACAGATAAAGAAACCCTCGCAACTCAGTTTCGCCTTCACCTCCATCGCGGTATCGGTTACTTAGCAGGCGATCCCAATATTAAAAAAATAGAGAGTTTTATACAAATGCTAGCCATGAGTAACGGATAGTAGGATAGACATTCTGAACTTTTATCGATCCCGATCCCTGATTGTTAACATGTGGTCACATATACAGACTTATCGTAATATTCCTACACTTTGTCAGCAAAGCCTCGTTGGCAAAAAGTTACCTAATGCTCTCTATGTTCATGTCTCTGCGATCGCAGCCCTCGATCCACAATTACAAGAATGCGATCGCAAAGCGAGATTATTACTTCCTGAAAATAGCAACTTCACCCTGCTCAAGTTCAGTTACGAACAGTCCAAAATTTCTTATCTGTTCTATCCAAACTTCGATAGTGACCCACATCCTGCTTTACATCAGAGTATTCAAGTTAATCTCCAAACAAAAGAGGTACAGCAGCGCAACTATCGGAGTGCCAATAATCCACCAATTCTGCATCGCAAAGAGACTTTCGTAACGACAGCCTATCCTCACTATCAGCTATTCGCAAAACTCACCAAACAAGAAGAAGCGATCGGCTTACTCAATGAAACTCGTTCCATTGGCACTAGAAATGGATGGGAACAGCGATTACAGGAATTTAACGTCAAGATTGAAGGTCATCGAGTTGTTCTCTCTTCTCCCAAAGAGAAAGGGGCGGTGACTGAGGGCATTCTCAAAATTGATCGCCACAAAGCCGCCATCCATCGCAACGACCTCTCAAAACCTGTGCGGCTGGCATTAGAAACAAATATTCTCAGCGAAGGCTTGACTTTCTTTGACTATGGCTGTGGTCATGGCGAAGATATTAAACGAATTAGCGATCGCGATTTTCCTAGCACAGGTTGGGACCCATACTATCGTCCAGATTGCGATCGCACAAACGCAGACATCGTTAATCTTGGTTACATTATTAATGTCATTGAAGATCAATCCGAACGGCGCGAAGCACTCATCAAATCATGGGAACTAGCAAAACAAGTATTAATCGTTTCTGCCCAAGTTCTAATAAGTGATGTCGGACAGGGACAAATAGCCTACAACGATGGAGTGGTTAGTAGTCGTAACACCTTCCAAAAGTATTACCAGCAAGAGGAACTCAAACTTTACATCGATCAGGTTTTAGGTGTAGATTCCGTTCCTGTGGCTTTAGGTATCTACTTTGTCTTTCGAGATGACGCACAAGCCCAGAACTTTAGAGCGTCTAGATTTCGTTCCCGCGCCACGACACCACGCATTAGATTGATTTCTAAGCGATTTGAAGATTATCAAGAAATGCTTTTACCCCTAATGGAATTTTTTACGGAACGAGGACGGTTACCGATTCGCGAAGAATTAGCAATCTGTGACTCTCTCACCTCTGAATTTGGCACTATTCGTAGAGCATTTAATTTGATCGTACAGGCAACTAATCAAGATGAATGGGATGCGATCGCTGATAAGCGTCGTCAAGATATTCTGGTATTTCTTGCCCTCAGTAATTTTGACAATCCTTATAAGAGGCTCAAACTTAGCCAGTTTCCATCTCAATACCAAACTGACATTAAAGTTCTATTTGGCTCATACCAAGCTGCCTGTATCACTGCGGATTTAATGCTATTTAACTTAGGTAAGGCAGGTTTTATTGCCACCTGTTGTCAAAACAGCAAGATCGGAAAGCTAGATCACCAAGCCCTCTATGTTCATGTCTCTTCCTTAAACAATCTTGATACCATGCTCAGGCTTTATGAAGGATGTGTCAGTCGCACCGTAGGCAGAATGGATGGAGCAAACTTGATTAAGTTTCATTTGCATCATCCTAAAATTAGCTATCTTTTTTATCCCGAATTCGATCTCGAACCCCATCCACAAATACAATCGTCAATACAAATTGACCTCCGAGATCTACAGGTTCGCTATCGTGATTATCATAATTCCGATAATCCGCCCATACTGCATCACAAAGAATCCTATGTACTACCCAACTATCCGCAATACGAGAAATTTGTTAAGTTAACCAAACAAGAGGAAAATTGGAGACTGCTAGACAATATGCAGGAAGTGAAATACTTGCAAGGATGGCAAGCTAAATTAAAAGAACATTGTGCTGAATTGCAAGGACATCGGCTTGTCTGGCGCAAAGATGCCGATCCTGAAACAGTTAAGCGATTGAAAGCCCAAAATAAACCCAAGAAATCATTACAGCAGATTGCGAACAAACCAAACCCAACTTTGGGAGCATCTTAGTTTGGCGCTAAGTATAAATAC
>CASBRC010000281.1 GCA_949128015.1 Synechococcales cyanobacterium PMM_0003 | reverse complement strand
TCCACTCAGTGGCTGGTTTATTAAAAGGTAAAGGACTCGTAAGCGATCGCCCATTTCGCAGCCCACATCATTCTGCATCTGGTCCCTCATTAGTCGGCGGTGGCAGCTTTCCACGCCCTGGAGAAATAACATTGGCAACCAATGGCATACTTTTTTTGGACGAGCTGACTGAGTTTAAGCGGGATGTCTTGGAATTTTTGCGCCAACCTCTAGAAGATGGGTTTGTATGCATTTCCCGCACTCGCCAATCTGTTACCTTTCCAGCCCAATTTACACTTGTCGCATCCACAAACCCTTGTCAGTGTGGTTATTACGGCGATTCTGTTCAGCCTTGCACTTGTACACCCCGCCAGCGTGAACAGTATTGGGCAAAACTCTCGGGGCCACTAATGGATCGGATCGACTTACAAGTAACTGTAGCCAGATTGAAACCTGAGGAGATGACGCGATCGCAAGAAGGCGAAAACTCTAGCGCAGTCAAAGACAGAGTGCAAACATCACGCAAAATTCAACAAAATCGATTTCAGGAAGAGGCAAGAGTAAATTGCAATGCCCAGATGCAGTCAAGACATTTGCGGAAATGGTGTGAACTAGACAATCCTTCACGAGATCTATTAGAAGCCGCCATAAAACGCTTAGGCTTATCGGCTCGCGCCACTGATCGCATCCTCAAAGTATCTCGCACGATCGCTGATCTCGCTAATACCGAAAATATTCAAGTAGTCCATGTTGCTGAAGCAGTCCAATATCGCACTCTTGATCGTGCTACCTAAGAATGTGCCATGGTCAAGAGTGCGCTATAGCCACAATATTCAGAGGTGGCACGAAGCGCCACCTCTGAATATTGTGGCTACTTAGATATAGTTAAAAAATTATTTTGGGCTTAATGCAAGAGAAAAGCTTTATACATGCTATTTTGTGTCTTGACTTTAAGCTCTACTAGTATCTATATCGGAGAAGACTAAAATGTGAGCAGTTTAATTATTTATTAAACATTAACTTAAACTTAAGATAGGCAAAGCACAATTCCAATGATATTAATCCTAATATATTTATTTGGTGAGTTGCTAGTGGAAGAATCCTATCGGGGCATTTGTGTATGAGTATAGTTCTGGTGGTTGAAGACAGCGTGACACAAAGAGAAATGATTGAGGACTTACTCAAAGGTAGCGGCTTAACCGTTAAGACAGCAGGCGATGGTGTGGAAGCACTAGAGCAAATGCAAGGTAATTGTCCAGACATCGTCGTTATGGACATTGTTATGCCTCGCATGAATGGCTACGAACTATGTCGTCGCATTAAAACCGATCCCAAAACTGAGCGCGTTCCTGTCGTAATGTGTTCATCTAAAGGTGAAGAATTCGATCGCTATTGGGGAATGAAGCAAGGTGCTGATGCCTATATCTCCAAGCCCTTTCAACCGCAAGAGCTAGTTGGCACTGTCAAACAGTTACTGAGAAATTCATAAAAACTTCATAAAAATCACTAGCCAATATGCACAATTCTTGATTATTTGAAATCTGTTAGTTACCATCAATACTTTAAGATTTTCTTAATATTCTCAATATTTGTTATTTAACTTGAAGACATTTAGATTTAAAATTTGCTATTTTGCAAGGTAGAGATCCTCAAATCATGGTAGGAAACCAAGAATTCTTCCCTGGCATCGGACAAGATCAGACAACTGACTTCGATCAAGGTATCGAAGCTCCAGAAGGTGAGCTGCACTTAAGATTTTTTGTGGCTTCTGGAATTGAGTTTGCCTTACCTGCAATTGGAGTCAGTCAAGTTTTAGAATACGCTCCCGATCGGATCAACCCGATGCCCAATGTCTCCCCTCTACTGCTAGGTACAGTTAATATTCGGGGTAGAGTAGTTTGGGTAGGCGATCTCGGTCAATTTTTGGGAGAGGCTCCTCCCGTCAATACTGATCGCTCAGAAATTTCGATCATTGCGATCGAAGATCAGGGCCTGATGCTAGGTTTAGCGGTAGAACAAATTAGCGTAATGGCTTGGCTTGATTCTTCCAAACTAAATGTCTCTAGAAATAGCTCTGACAGTATGGCTCCTTTTATCAAAGGTGAGTGGATAATGGAAGACAGCGATCCCCTAAAGCTGCTAGATCAAGTTAATATTTTGCGATCGGCAAGGTGGGCATCCTAGACAAAGTAACTTCAAGATGATTTCGCACAAATGGCAGAGATTTTAGGGATTTTAGGAGAAAGAATATGGCATCAAGTACACAATACCAAAAAGAATACGAAAAGGCTTCCTTAGCCTACATGCAAGGAGACTACAACCAAGCTGGTAAATTAACACAGGAACTAGTTAATGTCTGTCCTAGCGATCCTATGTATCGTCTACTTCATGCCCATATTAATCTCGCCCTAGAGCGTTATCAAGATTCAATTGTTGAATATGAGACTGTTTTGCAGCTAACTGACGACCAATCAATTCTTGAATATGCCCATAGTGGTATTGCTGCTGCCAAAGAAAGGTTAGATTTTAACGATGAGAGCTATAGCCTAGGAAATATGGGTAGCTCAGAGGATTCGTTTAGTTATAAGCAATACGATTACGAAGATAATACCTATCAGCCAGACTATAAGCAGGGATCTTGGTCTAGCGATGATAGTGGTGGTCAAAGTACTGGTTCAAATCATGTAAACGATTTTGATTTTGAAGATTTTAGTGCCGATTCTTCGATGAATGGGACTAGTCAATACAGCTACAGTTCGGAAAATCAACTTACAGGGGAATCGAGTTTTAATTCTAGTTACAATCCGAGCAATGCGTCAGGTAGATTAAATGCAGACACTGACGTTGTTTTTATGGATGAATTTGATGATTTCGATGACATTAGTGGAGCATCTTTTTCGAGTTCTTTTGGTGATTCAGAAGCAACACAGATGGTCTCAGATCGATCCATGGCAGATTTTGGAAATCAAGACTATACAACTTCAGGACGCTCAAATACGACATCATTAGCTAATCAGGATCTGCCCACTGCACGATTTAACCAATCGGAAAATGAAGCGGAGCTATTTGGCTTGGGAGCTATTAATGCACAAGTGGGAGCAAAGAAATCAAGTGTCGATATCGTCGCCGAAGCCTCTGATCAAGGTGGTTTATTTTCTCCTTTTGATAATATGCCGCTCAAGACCAAAAATACGATCACTGCGATCGCAGCAGGAGTCTTCGCCATTGTCGCCGCAGGGGTAATTACTAATTTCGCTGTAGGCTCGCTAAAAGATCAAGGGCAACGAGAGCAAGTCAGAAATACTGGCTGGATGATGGGTGGGGCAGCAGCCTTAGCAAGTGGTGCGATCGCTTGGGGTTTAGGCAAACGGTCATCCAAACTAATCGATCAATCTACTGCTAACTTACAAGCTCAGTTTGAAGCCGTAATTCGTGGCGATATGAGTCCTCGTGCAACTGTTTATAGCGAAGATGAGTTTGGTAGACTTGCGGCAAGTTTTAACCAAATGATTCAGTCGATTGTTTTAAACACCACCGAAGCACAGCGCAAAGCCGCCGAACAAGAACAAGCTAAAGAAGATTTACAACGTCAGGTAATCCGATTACTTGATGACGTAGAAGGCGCGGCGCGTGGCGACTTGACCGTACAGGCAGAGGTAACCGCCGACGTACTCGGAGCAGTCGCTGACTCCTTTAACCTCACGATTCAAAACCTGCGCGAGATTGTTAACCAAGTAAAAATTGCGGCGCGTCAGGTAAACGAAAGTTCTCGCGAGAATGAAGCATTTGCCCGCAGTTTGTCATCGGATGCATTACGTCAAGCTGAAGAGTTGAGCGTTACCTTAAACTCAGTGCAAATGAT
Source organism: Synechococcales cyanobacterium PMM_0003 (assembly GCA_949128015.1). GTDB lineage: Bacteria > Cyanobacteriota > Cyanobacteriia > Pseudanabaenales > Pseudanabaenaceae > Pseudanabaena. Next base: position 15,864 of record CASBRC010000281.1, on the reverse strand, counting down.
GACCGAATCGATTCAGCGTGTAGCTGAGAGTGCGCGTGAAGCCGATCAGGTTGCCAAACTTGCGTCTGAGACAGCGATTAAGGGCGGTGATGCCGTAGAACGGACGGTGGTGGGTATTCTAGAAATTCGCGAAACTGTCGCCGAAACCACAAGAAAGGTCAAGCGCCTTGGTGAATCTTCCCAAGAAATTTCTAAAATCGTCGGTTTGATTTCCAATATTGCGTCACGGACTAACTTACTTGCGCTCAACGCTAGTATCGAAGCGGCAAGAGCTGGTGATGCAGGTCGAGGTTTTGCGATCGTTGCTGACGAGGTGCGCCAGCTTGCTGATCGGGCTGCCAAAGCATCTAAGGAAATCGAACAGATCGTACTGCAAATTCAGAGTGAAACAAGTGGGGTGCAGCAAGCGATGGAACTTGGTACTCAGCAGGTTATTGATGGGACAAAACGGGCTGAACAGGCGCGTCAATCACTCACAGATATTATCCAAGTTTCTCATCGCATTGAAACTTTGGTACTATCCATTACTGAAGATACAGTTAAACAAACTGAGACTTCTCGCACCGTATCACAGGTTATGCAGTCAGTTGAGTTGTCTGCTCAAGAAACTTCGCAAGAGTCTCAAAGAGTGTCAGCATCACTGCAAAATCTCGTGGGTGTTGCCCGCAGCCTACAGGATTCTGTGGAGCGATTCCGTGTTGATTCGGGTGATAAAGCAACGGGAGGTCGTTAGGATTATCGCCACCCTCTAGCTAATTTACGCATACCCTAATCTTTGAGAGAACTCTGTCATGAACTCGGAACAACAACAGCAAAGGATCATGGGCTACTTTATCGAAGAAGCCCGCGAACATCTTCAGACAATTGAGCAAGGCGTATTGAACTTACAAGATGTTCTACATGATTCTGAATCTATTAATGAACTTTTTCGGGCAGCTCATTCGATTAAGGGCGGCGCGGCCATGTTGGGCGTAGGTAGTATTCAACACGTTGCTCATCGACTGGAAGATTTTTTCAAAATCCTTCAAGAAAATCCGCAAATCACTGTCGATGAGCGATTAAAAAGCTTGTTGTTGGCAGGATTTGATCCCTTATCAGAACTTCTAGATGAATTACAAGGGGGATTTAGAATATCGGAAGAGTTAACAACCGAGACAAATAACCGCGTTAAGCCTGTTTTTGCCGAAGTGGAGTCTTATCTAAATCAGTTAGTCTCAGATGCTGATGGAGAAATTTCCACCGATGCATTTATGCAGGAAGAGGAAAGTCTTCCACAACCACAAAAAGTAGTCATTTCTCAAGAGTCAGTATTTCAACAAGAAATCACGACAAAAATGCGCGATATGTTACAACTGTTTCGCGCTACAGATGATGCAGAAAGCCGATCGCAATTACAATCGGTTTGCAATCATTTCCAAGAGATTGGCAGTAATTTTGATTTGCAAAATTGGACGATGTTAGTTACCCAGATCAAAAATGCGATCGCACAACCTAGTAATTCCTATCGGACACTTGCGCCTATTTTAATTCGGGAGCTAAAAGAAGCCCAAGATCTAGTACTGGCAAATCGGGAAGCAGAAATTGCTGTGTCATTACAACTCCAGAATTTACTCCCCTATCGATTTTTAGAGTCAGAGGATGATGAAATAAGTACGATTTTCACGCCAGCATCTAGGGATATTTCCGAAGAGCTAGATATAAAAGCTCTTGAGATATCAGATGTGAACATGACTGGAGATGATGTAGATCTAGCAATCAACCCCGATGTAGATATCGATCTATTTGCAGATCAAGTCAATGAAGAATCATTTGATTTGGTGGAGGTTCAGGAAAATCAAATTGAGCAAATGGATTGGATGGATAGTGAGTATGAAATCACTGAAAATCAACATATTGACGGACCAAAAATTGGTGCATCAGAACTAAAGTCCTTGGCAGTTCTATTTGAAAATGATGATATTGATTTTGATGCTGCTTGGGAAGATATCGAATCTAATGAAACAAATATATTAAACCAAGGATCTACGACAATTTCAGACAGTCACGATGAATTTGCGGATCTTCTTGACAATATTTCTGGTAATGGTGATGCCACAGTTCTGAACTCAAGTAACGAAGAGTCTAGCATAGACCAACTATTTGGGGATTTTCCCACACAAGACTCTACGGATGAAGAAATCAGTAGCGCTCTGTTCCCAGATGATCTTGAAGATTCTTGGCAAGTAAATTCTGAAGTAACTTCTGAAATCGAGCAAGCAAATCTAGACGGGCTGTTTACAGAAGATTTCATAACTGATGATGTTCTCGACAATCAATTTGACATTGATCTAGGTATTGATATTGTTGAACAATTCAGCGATTCTCAAATCGCAGACGCAATTCAAATCAACGATCAGTTTGATGATCAGTTTGATGATGATATGGATATCAGTGGAATCAATATTGATGATATTGACTTTTCTGAATTATCAGAACATACGGCAACCCATCAGGATTTGGCAGAAACTATTCTCGTTAATAATAGTCAAGATGACTCCCAACCGCTCTCTAGCGAGGAATATTTTGCCGCGATCGCCAGACAAGAAAGTGAGATTTCTGATGACGATATCCCTAGCGATCCCTTTGCCTTAACTTTTTCGGAAGCAGGAATGACGTTACTAGAAGATCCTTTTGCGATCGATGAAAATCTTGATGAAGAACTTCTAAACTCATCGAATAGTGTTTCGAGCAATAGTGGCAGTGATGAAATTGTCAGTGATGCTAATAATGATTCTTTTGAAGATTCCAACGAGCTAGAATCTGAAATGGATGAGGAGCCAATAACAGGAAGTAACGAATTTGATGCCATCGATACTACTGGATTAAGTATATTTGACGATTTAGGGTTTGATAGTGATGAGCTTGATGAGCAAGTAGTGGATACCCAAGAGTTTGGGGAATCAGCAAACACCGCATCGAATATTGCACTTGAGGAAAGCTTTGATAATTTCTTGACATCAGAAGTCACGGCTTCTGAGCTTGATGATGATCTCAGCTTTCTTGATGAGAGTAATGAATTTATAGAAGATGCAATCTCTACAACGAATAATGCTGAATTAGATGACAGTCTGAATCCTTTGTTAGAAGATAGTTTGGCATCAGATTCTATTGATACGTTTGACAATGATGCAATTAGTAGTGAAGTTAATAGTGAAATTAACAATGCTGGCGATCTTCATGATTTCTTTGCTGATTCTTTAGAAGATAAAAATATTTCTGAGGGCATCTCCACCGACAACTTTATCGGTGAAGTTAATAACACTGATGAACTAGGTGATTTCTTCTCTGCTGCCGAAGAGGATGAAATTTCTAACGACGTGAATAATGATTTGCCTTTCGATGACTATTTGGATAATGCTGATGATGATAATGAATTAGATGATTTCATTACTGCTGTAGAAGAGCCTGCAATTATTGCCAATAATGTTAGCGATCGCAATGCTAATGAATTTGAGCCAGAATTTACTAGTTCTCATGATCCTGAAGAAAACCTAGATACTTCCTTTAATACTGTCAATAGCACTGATGATTTAGGAGCCTTCTTTGATGTTTCAGAAAATGTTCAAAGCTTTGCTGAAGATAGTATTGAAGATGATTGGGATGACTTTGAGACTAGTGCGATAGATAGAAGCGATGCTGATATCAGCAGGGTAGTTGATATAGATGACGAAGAGAATGCATTTATCGATTTTGACAGTCCTCTAGATACAAATTTTGATTCGTTGACCGTAGAAGATAATATTAACGAAGAAAATTCTACAGATTTAGAAGGAGCATTTTTAGATCAAATCAATGATTCTGATAATTCTGATTGGGCAAATTTACTTTTTGATGGTGAGCAAGAAGACTTAACGGGAGTAGAAAATGATCTAAACTTTGAACAAGACAGATCGCTAACTCAAAGCGACGACAGCAATGATTTGGCAAGCATGCTAGATGATGAGTTGGAAGATACAACTTTCAGAACAATAGAATCAGATCTAACAAGTATCCAAGAAGAATCAAATCTCGAAGATACTGACATCACAGCGAAAACTACTATTGATAATTTGGCAGATTTTTTTCAAGGCGATCATGATGCGGACGCTAGTTTGTTGGAGATGCCAGTAGAATTAGCAATTGATGATTTAGTAATTAATACATCTGATACACCTGTTGATTTTGGTGATTTTAGTGAATTCTCTGACTTAGATGTAGAAATATCCGAAGCATCGAATTTTTCACAAATCCAAGCTCCAGAAGTAAAAAGCCTAGAAATTGAGAATCAATTACAGACAGAAGAACTAAATGGGATTGATGACAACTTCGACTTCGACGATTTAGAAGCGATGATTGGCAACTCTAGTACTACGCCAAATGATAGTAGTAATGTAAGTAATAGACTGTTTGATAGTCAAGTTACAGAGCAAGTTACAGAGACTGTTATCAATAATCAAACATCGGTCGATTCCGATGATATGAATTTCGATGAATTGGAAGCTCTTCTAGGTGATTCTGGTAACTTTGACGACTCTGCAACAAATAAGCCCGCAACATACATCAGTGGTTTGGAAACTGATACTTTTGTCGTATCACCAACGAATTCTAGTGACGGCTTTGATGAGTTAGAATCTCTACTTCAGAATAGATATGCTGATCAAGTTGGACGATTAGAAACTAAAGCGCCCACACGTCCGCCTACCAATGTACGGAAACCAAAGTTATCTGACTCAACTATGCGTGTTGATGTCAAGTATTTAGATAGTTTGAATAACCTTGTGGGGGAATTAGTTGTTAACCGCAACCTTTTGGAGCAAGATCAGGAGCGATTGCAGCAGTTTATTACAAACCTATTACATCAAGTCCAACTGTTGAGTGACGTATCCCAAAGAATGCGCGATCAGTATGATCGCTCTTTGCTCGAAGCTTCATTAAGCGCAGGTCGTGGCGGACGTTCATACAACAGTAGTTTTGAGTCAGTATCCTATTCAGGGGATGGTGAAAACTCGAATAGTTCGGTTAGCAATGACTTTGAAGGCATTGAGTTCGATCGCTACAATACTTTCCACGTTTTATCTCAAGAAATCATTGAGTTAATTGTCCGAGTTCGTGAATCTGCATCTGACATTGAGTTCGTGGTTGGTGAGACCGATCAGGTAACGCGTCAGTTAGGCACAATTACGACCCAAGTTCAAGACGACCTAAAGCAGTCGCGCATGGTTCCTTTTGCTCAAATTGCCGATCGCTTGCCTAGAGGTATTCGCGATCGCGCACTCAAGACTGGTAAGCAAGCAGAGCTAGAAATCTTTGGACGTGAAACTTTAATCGATAAGGCGATTTTGGAACAGCTTACCGATCCGCTTACGCACCTTGTCAATAATGCGATCGATCACGGTTTAGAAGATCCAGCGACTCGTCAGGCGGCGGGTAAATCGGCAACTGGTAGATTGACGGTGCGAGCCTATCACCAAGGTAACCAGACCGTAATTTCGATTAGTGATGATGGTGCTGGGATTAGTATCGATAAAGTTAAGCAAAGCGCTGTTGCTAAGGGAGTGCGATCGCAATCTGAAGTTAATCGTCTCAACGATACAGAGGTTTATGGACTGCTATTTGAAGCTGGATTTAGTACTGCTGCCCAAGCCGATGAATTTAAGGGTCGTGGCGTTGGGTTGGATGTGGTCAAAACCTGCCTTGACGATATTCGCGGTGTAATTATCGTAGAATCTGTGGTTGGTAAAGGCACAACCTTTACGATTCGCCTACCGCTTACCCTGAGTATTTCTAAGGCGATGTTCTGTATTAGCGATCGCGGTCGGATTGCTTTCCCAGTTGATGGATTTGAGGATATGGTGGAAGTCCCCCAAAGTCAAATCGTGCTTAACGACAAAGGGCAGCCTTGCTTACCTTGGCGTGACACGGTTTTACCATTTCAACATCTATCCAATTTGCTTTCCTATAGCCGCCACATCAGCCGTAGCAGTATCTATGGCAAGCAAGAAAACGATGAACTCTGCATAATTATTCTCCGCAATGACACTAGCTATCTTGCTCTACAAGTCGATCAGTTCCTTGGTGAATACGAGATCGTCATCAAGCAACTTGAGGGACCAATTCCTCAGCCTGCGGGAATTGCAGGTGCGACAGTGTTAGGGGATGGACGGGTAATGGCGATCGCAAACGTGTTGGAGCTATTCGACATTGCTAGCGGTAGATTGCGTCCTTCAACTTCGGGTATTACTATTCAGCCAACTGTAGAAGAAGATGTAGCGGCCGATCCAACGGTGCTAATTGTCGATGACTCGATTACGGTACGCGAGCTACTTTCACTGACTTTTGCTAAAGTTGGTTATCGTGTCGAACAAGCCAAGGATGGACAGGACGCATGGGAAAAACTCCGTGCTGGCTTACCTTGCGACATGATCTTCTGCGATATCGAGATGCCCCGTATGGATGGATTGGATCTACTATCGCGATTGCAAAAAGATGCCAGACTCAAAGATATTCCTGTGGCGATGCTAACTTCTCGCGGAGCCGATCGCCATCGACAGTCCGCAATTCAACTTGGTGCGAAGGGCTATTTCACTAAGCCCTATCTCGAAGAAGAATTACTGAGTGCCTCGAAGCGCCTCTTAGCTGGAGAAACTCTGCCGATCTAAGCCAATTTGCTCACTGCCGAGTCCAAGCGTAAATAGAAATTACAAACAAAGATGGACAAACATGGGACTAATAGCCGAAATCAATCGTAAATTGAGCGAACACGTGCGCTTAGCCGAGCCAAATTTGAGGATCGAGACGATAGTATCTTTGCAAGAGTTCGTAAAGAGATGGATGCTTTTGATTTAGTTGATTGGGCTTTTCAAAAAATGTTTCGGTTGCCACTGCAAAAAACTCCGCAGGATTGGTCGCACCATAACTATCAAGGACGGTCTTTTTACCATTTTCGACGCGATCGCAAAGTTGCAAATATTCCGCCGTCATCACCTTTGACCATACTTCATAATCCAAAGCTCTCGGCAAAATTGGCACACCTTCCGCTATTCCATCCTCTTGATCGAGTTGATGAGCAAACTCATGCAGCACCACATTATGTCCATCTTGCCAATTGAGCGTATCCTGCTTCACCTGCTCCCAAGAAAGAACTAACTGATCCTTTGTCCATGATTCTCCCAATCTCGCAACACGTCTTTCTTCCACTACATAGGCACTACTCATTACAGTTTCATTGACAATGTAAGCAGTAGGATAAACCAAAACCGATCGCAAATTAGGGAAATAGGTTTTGCGATCGCAAAATAACAACAAACATGCACTCGCTGCGATCGTGACTTTTATCTCTTCTGTAATTTGCAATCCTAGGCAACCAATAAATTGCTTCTCTTTGAGGAATATTTGGATATAACCTTGTAGTTCTTTTTGCTGCTCAGCAGTAAGACAACTATAAACAGAAAGATTGCTTTCGATAATGCTTAACCAAGACTTTGGGAATGGCTGAGCCATGAGCCGATCGCGTTGCCACTTCACAAACAATGGATAGCACAAAATTCCGATTGCGATCGCACTGACCACAATCGAAAAAATTATTGCTAAAACATTTGCAGGAATCACAGAAGTTAAGTTGGCTAGAATCGAGGAACTGCATTCAATTTTGGCAATTTCTGCATCTTTGTATTGATTATATTGGCATATGTATTGGCAGCGACAAGAGTTTTTTAACTAAAAGATCTTAGTACAGGACAAAAAATTCAAAGATAAAAAATTGCCGCAACATATACCAACATAGATTTGTAGGGGTTTAGCATTTGCGCCACTCCCTCTAAATTGTTACTCCCATTTTTATTCGCAAATGCTAAACCCTTGATGCGATTCACTAATAAATTAGGACTGCGGTTTAGAATTTGTCGGCGAATGTTGGAGGTTTAGCGAATGTTGGAGGTTTAGGGCAAAGCATCCCCGATTTGAGGTTGTCTGTAAATTGGTAAATTGTGGCGGGAATGCTCTGCCCCTACAGTTCTAAATGCTGCAAATGCATTCAAATATTGGATTGATGATTTTTTGTCCTGTACTAAGCCAAAAGATTTATCTTGAAAATCTCACGCAAAGTAAATTAACATCGCTTAGAATAACTTTAGAAAAACAACACTAGCTGTATCCGCCTTTATGAAAGCTTTTTTGATATTAGCAACGATCGCTAGCTTAACAGGTGTGACTGCGGGTTGCAGTTCTCAAAACAGCAAAGATGCATCTCAAGCTCAGACGCAGAGCCAAAAACCTGCGATCGCTGTAGATGTAGCGATCGCAACTTTAGAGACTCCTGAAGGTGAAAATGAATTTACAGGTACGACTGCACCAATAAGAGAGGTGTCGGTAAAATCGCGTCTAGAAGGGCGTTTGCTAGATTTGAATGTGGATGTGGGCGATCGCGTTGAAAATGGACAAGCAATCGCCCAATTAGATGATGCAGTTCTATCAGCAACTGTGCTAAGTGCCGAAGCAGAAGTGGCGGCAAGGGAAGCAGAAGTCTCTCAAGCTAACGCGGCTGTGGGAAATGCTCGCGCTCAAGTGGAACGGGCTAGACTGCAATACAAGCAGGCACAAGCTGATGCCAATCGCTTCACCCAATTGGCTAAAGATGGAGCAGTTACTTCTCAATCGGCAGAAAATGCAATTACAGCAGCGCGATCGGCAGAACAATCATTGCGATCGGCGGAACAACAAGTTAACTTACAACAACAGACAGTGGGCGCAAGTTCGCAACGGGTGTTAGCACAGGAGGCGATCAAATTAAGGGAGCAGGAGCGTCAATCCTACACCACAATCACAGCGCCGATTAGTGGCGTTGTCCTAGAGCGCGTTAGTGAAACTGGCAATCTTCTATTTGCAGGTAATGACGTTGTTAAGCTGGGAGATTTTAGTCAGGTTAAGGTGATTGTGCAGATTTCGGAATTAGAAATTAGTAAAGTGCGCCTAAATCAATCAGTTAATGTTCGCTTTGACACTTTCCCAAATCAAAAGTTTACGGGAACGGTTAGACGGATTTCGCCAGTCGCTGATCCTGTGGCAAGATTGATCCCTGTAGAAGTGGTAGTTCCAAATCGCGATAATAAGCTTGGTAGCGGTCAGTTGGCTAGGGTGCAGTTTACAGGAAGACAAGAACGCCAAATTGCGATCGCAGAAACTGCACTAGAAGCAGTAGGACGACCAACACAACCGCCTAAAGATGCCGCGAATACTCAACAACCAAAGCCGAAAACAGACACAAAATCTAGTGCTAATGCTGGAGACAAGGGTAAGCCAAAAACTGGGACAGTATTCGTGATCACGGGTGATCCAAAAGAGCCAAAAGTGTCAGCGCGTAAGGTTACGCTTGGCGATCGCCGTGATGGCAAAGTCGTTATTCTCTCTGGTTTAAAAGAAGGCGATCGCATCGTAGTCAGGAGTGGCGGCAAGTTACAGGATGGTGATGCTGTCAAGCTAAGCGCGATCTCGGAATCAAAATAAGAGTTGATATTCGTAGGGGCGAAGCATTCCCACCGATACTTATAAATTCTAAGACATCCTTGTTTGGGAATGCTTCGCCCAAACCTCGCAACGTAGGGACAATTTATCGTTTAAGGCAAAGAGGGTTTAGCATTTGCGGAGTGAGATTTCAGTGATGAGTTGAGATATGTTGGCGCAAATGCTAAACCCCTACCAATAATTTTAAAAATCATGCAGAGGTAATTTATGAGCGCCCCGAATTCCCCTATCCCGAAACCGACAGGATTTAGTATCAGTGCGATCGCAATTCGTCGCCATATTGGGACTTTGATGTTAACGCTTGCCATCTTTGTGATGGGAGCCTTTTATATCAGCCGTTTACAAGTGGATTTACTGCCGTCCATTGTCTATCCGCGTATTGGTGTCCAAGTAAATATTCCTGGCATTACCCCAGAAGTGGCGATTACCGAAGTAACTAAGCCTTTAGAAGAAGCCCTCGCCTTGACAGAAGGCGTAAATCAGATTTTTTCTCGTACTCGCGAAGGGCAAGTGCGGGTTGATTTATTTTTTCAAGCGGGGAGTGATGTTGATCAGGCTCTCAATGATGCCGTAGCTAGCTTTAACCGTGGGCGGAGTCGGTTACCTGAAAATATCGAAGATACAAGGATCTTTAAATTTGATCCATCCCAGCTTCCCATCTATGAGTTTGCATTGACATCACCTTCGCGATCGCTATCAGAGTTACGGCTATTTGCAGATGAGGAATTAGCGCGGGAACTAGCGATCGTGCCAGGTGTAGCAGGTGTTGATGTAGTTGGCGGTGTCAGAGAAGAAATACAGGTTAATCTCGATCTTCAACGCTTGCAGTCCGTCGGCGTAAATATTAGTGATGTTCTTAATGCTTTGCGCGATCGCAATGTTGATATTTCAGGTGGAAGATTGCGTGATGGATCTGTAGAACCACTCACCCGTGCGATCGGCAAGTTTCGCGATGTTAAAGAATTAGAAGGATTATCTTTTATTGTCAGAAGTCCTAACCCTAATACTAATACAGCGATCGCCCCCAAACAGGTCTATTTACGGGACTTTGCCGACATTATCGATGGTGCTGAAGAGCAACGTATTTTTACGACCCTGAATGGACAGGAATCCGTGCGGTTATTGATAACCAAACAGCCCGATGCTAATACCATCGAAGTCATTGATCGCCTTAAAGCAAAGATTGAAGCTCTGCAATCTAGTGGTTTAATCCCCAATGATGCCGAATTAACCGCAACCCTTGACGAGTCAAAGCTCATCAGAGCATCAGTGGCAAACGTTACCTCCTCAGGGATTTTTGGTGCAGGCTTGGCTGCGATCGCAGTATTTCTCTTTCTCGGTTCGTTACGTCAGACTTTAATCATTAGTCTTGCTATTCCTCTAGCGACCTTAGCCGCCATCATTTGCATGGGTATCTTTGGATTTTCTCTAAACCTATTTAGCCTCGGTGGACTTGCCCTAGGTGTGGGGATCGTTGTCGATAACTCAATTGTGATGTTGGAAAATATCACGGTCGGTATTGAGAAAATTCGCAAACGTAAAGGCGGCAATGCTGATTTTAACGAGATTATCAATCAATCACAGGCAAGCAGCACCGAAATTGAATCAGCATTAATCGCTTCGACTAGCACCAACCTCGTCGTTATCTTTCCATTTTTATTACTGGGAGGATTTCTATCGCTATTATTCAATCAACTCATTCTCACCATTAGCTTTGCTGTATTAGCCTCAATTGCGATCGCAGTAACGGTAGTGCCAATGCTAGCTTCGCGACTATTAGCCATTCCTTGGTCGAGCCGTTTAAATGAAACTTGGTTTATGCGTGGATTTGAGCGTCGTTTTGCGGCGGCGACCCTTGGCTATGCAGGATTTTTAGCGCGGATTGTGCAGTATCGCCTGTTGGTAGTGATTGGGCTTTTTGTCTTGCTCGGTGGCGGTGGATTCCTGATGGGACGACAACTTCCTCAAGAAATTATTCCCCAAGTTAAAACGGGAGATGTCAGCCTCAATGCTCAATTTCCCGCAGGTACAACCCTTGCTCAAAATCAGAAGGTGATGAAAATAGTTGACGAAATCCTGATTAAGCAGCCTGAAACCGCCTATTCCTTTGCCACAGTTGGCGGCGGTTCCTTTGGCAGTAACGTTACTGCTAATCCACTCCGCAGTGGTAGCACGATCACCCTCAAGCCCAATGCTGACCTTGCTGGCTTTGTCAGTCGCGTTAACCGAGAAATTGGGCGCTTAAATTTAGCAGGGGTGAGGATCAGGGTTAATCCTGGGCAAGTGCGAGGAATTATCGTCAATAATTCTCCTGTGCCACGCACCGATATTGATGTGGTTTTGCAAGGTTCTAATCCTGAATTATTAGCTCAAGCGGGTACAGAAGTTCTCAGTGCTTTAGAGAAGTCGGTCAAAGGGGCGAACTTCCGTCCTGACCTCGATGCACGTCAGCCTGAACTCCAGATCGTTCCTGATTGGGAACGTTTACAAGCGTTAGGACTATCGACACAAGCGATCGGTTCGACTTTGCAAACCGCAATTACAGGTTCTGTTCCCACGCAGTTACAACGGGGCGATCGCCTGATCGATGTGCGCGTCCAACTCGATCCAGCTTTGCGTAAAAATGCTTCACAATTGCAGCAAGTCCCATTATTTGTCAGCAATAATCGTCCTGTTCGCCTCGCTGATGTGTCCACAATTCGCGAAGGTCGCGCTCCTGGTGAAATTCAACGAATTAATCAGCGTCAAGTCTATTTGGTACTTGGCAGCCTAGAGCGCGGCGCGAGTCTCAGTGATGCGCTTAAACAAACAGAACAGACGATCGCCGCGATCGATCTACCAGATGGTGTAACAATCTTACCCAGTAGCGCGAAGGAAGCCAATGACAATCTAGCTGGTGCATTTGGAACCTTAGGTTTGCTTGCTTCTTTTTTAGTATTTGTCGTGATGGCAGTGCAGTACAACTCACTGCTCGATCCTTTAGTGATCATGCTGACGATTCCCCTTGCTCTCGCTGGCGGGATTGTCGGACTCTACGTCACCAATAGCTCGATCAATGTGATGGTGGTTATCGGTGTGATCTTGCTTATTGGGATCGTTGTAAATAATGCGATCGTGCTGGTGGAATTAGCCAATCAATTGCGAGAGGAGCAGAAATGTAGTCGTATTCAGGCGATGCTACAAGCTGCGCCCACCCGTTTACGCCCGATTCTGATGACGACGATTACGACGGTAGTTGGTGCTTTCCCATTAGCTCTAGGTGGCGGCGAGGGCGGCGAGTTTCTGCAACCCCTTGGCATTGTCATTTTCTCTGGTTTAGCCCTTGCGACAATTCTGACATTATTCCTAATTCCCTGCTCCTATGTACTGATCCATGAGTTTAGCTGGGCTAAAGTCAGAAAGTTAGTACCAGCAAAAGTATCGTCAAGGAATTAGAAAACTTTGCTCTGCTATAAACCCAAAAAAATTGAAAGAGCCGCTTCGCGGCTCTTTCAATTTTTTTGGGTTTATAGAATTTTGCTGTTTGTGCTTTTTGTCAGAAAGTGTCGGCAAACTTCTAGAAAAAACTGCTTTTATATCGCTACAATATGTCCACCTTTTGGTGAGGATGTATGGATATGTATAGAAAGCGTCAGAAAATGTCGTTTGCGAATGTCGGCGCAATAATTTTAGCTGCTTTTGTGGGAGCGATCATTGTGCCAATGCCAACTCAAGCCCAACAAACAACTGTCAACCCAGCAAATCGAGCAGTACGGGATGAAGCCGATCGCCTTCTTGATCGTGGCTATGCACAACTCAAGGATGGAAACCCACGCGAAGCGATTAAAACTTGGCTTTATGCGATCGGTTATTACCGACGGGTTAATGACCAACCTGCGATTTCCTATACTTTGGCGCGGGTAAGCGATGCCTATGAATTGATGGGATCAGTTCAGCCTGCTCAAGACACGACTCAACAAAGAATCCGTTACGCCAATACTTTGCAAGATAACGGCGCGAAGTTAGAAAGCTCGAATAACTTGGTCAGTTTTACGATTTCCCAAAATAAGTTGGAATCAGCCGCAAAACTGAACAAAGCTACGCTCGATCTGGCTGTAAAAAACGATCAACGGCTAAATACTGCGATCGCATTGAATAACGAAGGTTTAATAGCAAGTCGCTATGGCGATCAGATGGCAGCGATCAAGCAATATTATGCTGCGATCGCAAGATACCCCATCCGTGAGGTGATCGGTGAGGGCTATGTCTACGTTAATAGTGGCGATAGTTTCATGTCTTTAGATGACTACAAATCAGCGATCAAAGACTATGGCATGGCGCTGACGATCGCAAGGCAATATCGCAACTATGCGCTGATGTCGGTAGCAAGCGATCGTCTGATTGCCGCTTATCTCGAAGTTCCTAACTTTTATCGCATTGAAGGATTGTTGCAAAATCGCTCTAGCTTGGCTTTGGTGATGGGCGATCGCGAGACGGCGGCGATCGTGCAACGATATCTCGGTGATTTGTACTTATCTTTTGGAAATCTGCCAAAAGCACGTGTTGCTTACCAAGAATCCTATGATTTTGCTGCTATGCTAGAAGATAGTTCTAGCTTGCCATTGCGAGAAGCTTACTACAAATTACAAGCTTTAGAAAGAATGTAAGTCTGGAGAGGTGACGCATTGCGCCACCTCTCACTGAATATATAAGCCTTACAGATAATTTTTTAAAAGTGCCGCGAAGCGGCACTTTTAAAAAATTATCTGGGTTTAATGGCAGCGCAAAGCGCTGTATTTTATTTAAAAAATTTAGTAAAAAAATAATTTTGCCATGACAGCGATCGTCGTTCCGCGTCGGTTAGATGTAGCTGCTCCTGATCATGCTCTCCATGATCTAGCTGCAATAGCGCCAGTTTCTAATGCTCCCACCCAACATATTCTCGCCAATGGGATTAAGGTCATCGCCGAACAGGTTCCTGTGGATGCGGTTAACCTGAGCATTTGGGTTGATGTTGGCTCTGCTATGGAGACTGATGACATCAACGGTATGGCGCATTTCCTAGAGCATATGGTATTTAAAGGTAGCGATCGCCTTAGCTTAGGAGAATTTGAAAGTGCGATCGAGTCCCATGGCGGCAATACCAATGCGGCGACTAGCCAAGACTATACGCATTTTTATATTAATGTTGCACCCAAAGATTTTGCCAAGCTTGCGCCTTTACAGTTAGATATTGTCCTGAAGGCAAGCATTCCCGATGAAGAATTTCAGCGCGAACGTCATGTCGTACTAGAAGAAATTCGCCGCAGTGAAGACAATCCTGATCGCCGTATTTATCGTCATATTTCGGAAATGGTCTATGAGCAGTTGCCCTATCGCCGTGCGGTTTTAGGCCCTGTAGATGTGATTGAAAATGTCACTTCTGAGCAAATGCGATCGTTCCATCGTCAATGGTATGCACCGCAGAATATGACGATCGCAGTGGTTGGTAATCTGCCTGTAAGCGAGATGATTGGTGTGATTGCTAATTATTTTGAAGGCGATGCGATCGCAGAAAAACCTCAAGCGCATACTTTTCAGCCCGAAAAACCTTTTACAAAAATTGTGCGCCGCGAAGTTGTCGATAACAGCTTGAAACAAGCAAGACTCAGCATGACGTGGCGTGTCGCTGGCTTAAATGATCTAGCCGAGACTTATCCCCTCAGCATTCTGGCGAATATCCTCGGCAGTGGTCGCACATCAAGGATTGTGCAGGACTTACGCGAAAATCGTCGCATAGTTGATCGCATTTCGGTGAGTAATTCGGCAATGCGTTGGCAAGGTACATTCCAAGTATTTGCAAAGTTGAATGTCGACGATGTTGCGATCGTTGAGCAAGCAATTCGCGAGCATATTCAGCAATTGCATGAAACTCTAGTTACTGATGAGGAACTAGCCAAGATTCGGACTCAAGTGACCAATCGCTTTATCTTTGGAAATGAATCACCGAAGGAACGCGCTGGTATTTACGGCTATTACGATCGCATTGTCGGTTCCCTAGAGCCAGCCTTAAATTATCCTGATTTGATTAGAGCTATTACCAAAGAAGACATCCAAGCCGCCGTCCGCAAGTATCTCAATCCTGATGCCTACGGCATTTTGATTGTGAAACCTTAATTGCGCATCGCTAAATCTTTCTCAGCCTACGCAAATCGATTTTGGCGCGAAGCTCGTCTTTAATTCTTGCCAAGATTGAATCTTCATCTATGGTGTCTAAGATACGTTTAACAACAGCTTTTGGTCCATCTGCTCCCCATGATGCGCCATTGGCGAGATATTCCTTCGTCACCAGTCCGAGCGCATAGGTCG
>CASBRC010000280.1 GCA_949128015.1 Synechococcales cyanobacterium PMM_0003 | reverse complement strand
GCAAACAAGTCTCAGGGGATTCAACAGTAGATGGATTGATAACATCAGTCATGGCTTTAAAATCAGCTATGGTATTAGATTTCTGCTACAGTGCTTGGCGCTATGTTAAAAGTTTAATATCATATTTCCCCAAAGCTTTGCCGCAATTTCAGCTATCTTCCTATTAAATTGCTAGATTAAATTGCCACATAAAATTGCTATATGCCAGCACCAATCACAACTAAAGTCTTTACCATCGCCTTAGTCACTAACTTTTTAGTGGGCGTAAGCATCCCCCAACCAACCTTTGCTCAAGTTGGCGAATATTGTCAATTTGAAAGTAATGCGATCGCAAACAAAGATAGTTTACGCTTAGCAACATTTCAGGACAGTAAAAATCTTGGCGCATTAAAAAAATATCAAACGATTACGAACCAACATAGCCGATCTCTCAATACCTGCCGTCAAAAATCTTGGCTAAAAACTCAAGGTATCTGGCTACGGCTATATCCCTGTGATTTGCAGTCGGGTAAGCTCGATGAAGTGATGGATCGGATTGTTAATAAGGGCTACAACCAAGTATTTATCGAAGTAATTTCTGAGGGGAAGATTCTCTTGCCAAAGTCAGAAAATTTGACGGCTTGGGATTCTCTAATTAATTCTGAGCAGTATAAAAATGCAGATTTGTTAAAACTTGCGATCGCAAAAGGGAGAGAACGTGGGCTGAAGGTTCATGCTTGGATATTTACGATGAACTTTGGTCTTGCCTATGCTCAGGGCTTGGATCGCAATGGCTTGCCGAAATTAACAGTATCGCGTCAAAATGCGATCGCCCGAAATGGTAACGGTGACAATACAATTTCCGTAGTTGAGAACTTAGGTAAAAATAATGCAGGTGAAGTGCCGACGACTAATCAGTTATTTATCGATCCCTATAATTATCAAGCCCAGAGTGATTTATATTTAGCAGTGAATGAAGTCGTTAAGCGTAAACCTGACGGAGTAGTATTTGACTATGTGCGCTACAAGCGTGGTGCAGGTGCGGCTTCAGTGGTAAGTAATGTTCGTTATCTGTGGATTCATGGAGCAGCTTCATTACAAGCTTTACGCGATCGCGCTGAGAATTTTCAAGGGAGAGAACTGATTAATCGCTTTCTCAAACAGGGTTATGTTACGCCAACCGATTTGAAAGCGATCAAAAAGCTCTATCCTCAAGAAACAGAACCTCTCTGGCAAGGTCGCCAACCATTCGTTCAGACTAAGCAAAAAGATGCTGCGATCGCCTATTGGCAAGGTGAACTCTGGCGCTTAGCTGTAGGGCATGCATTTATTGGTGTTACCTATTACCTTGATATTGTCTCTAAGCCCGTATTTCAGAGAGGAATTCCTGCTAGCATCGCCTTTTTCTCTGATGGTAATCAGCCTGTAGGTGGTGGATTCGACTCACGAATGCAGCCTTGGCATCTGTTTACTAGCGCCTATGAGTGGCAACCGATGGCATATGCAGTCTGTGGTAAGCCAGACTGTATTGTGGCTCAAGTTCGCAGAGTTGCCCAATATGCTCCAATTGGAACTAAAATCGCCCCGATTTTAGTCGGTCAATGGAATGAACCCTTTACAAATCGTCCATCCTTAGAAGTACAAATGCAAGCAATTCGGGCTGCTGTACCTGCGGTTAATTCGATTAGTCATTTTGCCTTTGGTTGGCAATTTCAAGAAGCCGCATTTTCGCGATCGCGCCAAATATGCAAGCTCTGAAATAAATTTATAGCAGTTTTCATGTGAGCATATGCTCACATGAAAACTGCTATAAATCTAAACAAGGGTTTTACGGTTTTCATTTTGCCGTCGGCAAAATGAAAACCGCTATAGGATTAAACAACTAGGCAAACCAATAAAAATAGATTTCACAACAAAACATGCCCCGCATTTCCCAACTAACCTATGATCGCGGCACGTTAATCCTGCATCCACCACCCAAGGGCAAAGCATGGATTGAATTTGCCACATGGGACGATCGCATTGAAAAATTTCGGATTCCTGCAAATCGGTATCGCGAGTTAATTTTGACTTTGCGATCGGAAGGTATTGCGATCGAGGATAAGTCACGAGCTTATAGCGAGGTTAACTTAACTGCTCACACCAAAATGGAGCCTTATCCGCATCAGAGCGAAGCTCTAGCAGCATGGCAGAGAGTCGGAAAATGTGGTGTGGTGGTTTTGCCCACCGCCGCAGGTAAAACTTATTTGGCACAATTGGCGATGCAAGTCACCAATCGCAGCACCTTGATCGTTGTGCCAACCCTTGATTTGATGCATCAGTGGTATGCCAATTTATTAGCCGCTTTTCCTGATGTGGAGATCGGTTTATTGGGCGGAGGCTCCCGCGATCGCACAGCGATTTTAGTGGCAACCTATGACAGTGCAGCAATTCAAGCTGAATCTTTGGGGAATCTTTACGGCTTGATCGTATTTGATGAATGCCATCATTTACCAACGGATTTTTTTCGAGTGATTGCAGAATATGCGATCGCACCCTATCGATTGGGATTAACCGCCACGCCAGAACGCAGCGATGGCAAACATGCCGATTTAGAAATACTCATCGGTGAAGAGGTCTATCGTAAATCCGCCGAAGATTTAGCGGGTCAAGCACTTGCCGAACATAAAATCGTCCAGATTAAAGTTTCGTTGTCTGAAAAAGAACGCGATCGCTATGATGCTCTAATTCAAAGTCGAAATCTTTTTCTCAAGGAAGCAAAAATTTCTCTAGGCAGTTTGGAAGGATGGCAAAGATTTGTGCAAGCGAGTGCGCGATCGCAAGCAGGTAGAAGAGCAATGCTTGCCCATCGCGAATCGAAGGAATTATCCTTGGGTACAGAAGCGAAATTACGTGTTTTATCAGATTTGCTGGCTCAACATTTTAACGAACGGATTCTGATTTTCACCAATGACAACGCCACGGTCTATCGCATCTCGCAAGATTTATTGATTCCTGCACTCACCCATCAAACGCCTGTGAAGGAACGTCACGAAATCTTAACTTTCTTTCGCGAAGGCAAATATAAAACCCTAGCTGCTTCCCATGTTTTAAATGAAGGTGTTGATGTGCCTGATGCCAGAATTGCGATCTTATTATCGGGTACAGGCTCAGCGCGTGAATATATTCAGCGCCTTGGGCGGGTGCTGCGGCGTGGCACTGAGGCAAATAAACAAGCAATTCTCTATGAAGTTGTGACTGAGGATACTAGCGAAGTAAGGACATCCGAGCGGCGTAGGGGCCTTACGCGATCGCATCCAGAGCCGAAACAGGACAATGTGGTGCAGATTGGCATTAAGTACGATAAAGATCTCCATAAAAAACAGCCGATCGCCGCCGAAAATCCTAGTGACTACGATATCAAGCCCAAAAAATAAAAAAACAAAGTGCGATCGCTTTGCGATCGCATTTTATTTAACGTTAGTTCGGGTTAAGGTTTTGCCCTAAAAGCACAGCTAACCAAGAACTCAAGTTCTTGGCTCAGTGCGATTCGTTGTGTGATGAATCACGGTAACCAGTCCGTACATAGTTACACCAACTTAATTCTAGACCATAG
>CASBRC010000279.1 GCA_949128015.1 Synechococcales cyanobacterium PMM_0003 | reverse complement strand
ACTTACAGCAGATTGCAATCAAACCAAACCAAAATTTTTTGTAAAAGCCCCGATTCGCGGGGCTTTTACAAAAAATCTAGTGGTGGGTTTGTTCGGGATTCGCTGTAGCTCCCACTCTTGACCATTATTCTTGAAGTTGCCAAAGCGAAATAGAATTTCTACACTCAGACTGGTTTTTCGAGTGTTGTAAACAGTTCTAGCAAAGTTTTGAGCTTCACCTTCTGCCGAACACAAAAGACAAAGTGCTATATCTAGTAGAATTGAGGGGGAATCTTCACTCCACGTAACATTATTGTTAAACCTAAGATTCAAATTTACCGACGGAGTGATTAATCGCATAACTCCAACTTAGTAAGCGCAGCCACAAGCGAGGATTTGTCGGTTCGAGCCAAGTTTGACAACTACGCATTAGTTGGGGTAACCACGCTCCAAGTAGAGCATTGGCAAAAGAACTGCGGGTAAAGGCTCCATAACTAGATAGCCATTTCAGGAAATCCTTTGAACCTGCCATTTCCAAAATCCAGAAAAGTAGTTTCGGATTTTTGAACGCGGCAATCAATGCAAGGCGATTAAACATTAACCAACTAAGACGATCTTTAATGAAGCGCTCGCTTACTGGTTGTGGCTCATCAGCCAGCAATCCAAAGAAAGTATTTAGCATCGAATTCACCCGTTCTGGCGGTAAATACATCCCCGTCGGAACCATCATCCCTTTAGAAAACAACCATGTAACCGCAATATTGCTTTGATAAGAGTTGATTTGTTTAAGATCATCAACTTTAAGCAGATCATGCTTGAGAGCAGTATCAAGTAAGGTCGCTAAACGAGGTAAGTTGCGAACGAGTGAGCCGAAACCAGTAAATACAAGGGGAGACTGCAAGGAAGCTGCATCGCCGATCGCTAAAATTCTGTCAAAGGCGCTTTTCTTTGAGTTCTCATTGAGGCTGTAATGTCCCGTAATGTAGCCAAAAGTTGCCTTCTTCCAGACCAGTTTCTCCATATCACAACGACGATATTCAGGTAAAATCGCGAAAAAATCTTCATACATTTCCAGTAAAGATCCAGGATTCTCTGGATGGACTTGATGATAATGGAATAGATAAACTGTGAGTTCCTTCTGCTCAGCAGGGAAAAGTTCCCAGATCAATTGTCGTCCCCGTGAGATATCACCATGACTAAAAAGAACATCACCATATTGAGAATCCCATACGGACTGTTCAATTCCTTCTAAAACTGCGCCTACTGTCGGACAGACACTATCAAAGGCTTGCCCAGCGTTAAGTTGTTGAGCGATCGCCGAAGCCGATCCCATCGCATCAATTACTAATCTTGAAGTGATCGTTACAGGTGCGCCTGTTTCCAAGTTTTTGGCAAATATTGTCGCGCTTTGTTCGCTGACAACAACCTTCTCAAACTCAGTGCGATCGCAAATCACCGCACCATATTCATGCAATTTCTTACTACAGATTTCTAGTAGACGGTGAGTATCGAGCGCAATATTTAGCACCGTAGGCGTATGCAAAACATTTGCTTTGAGATGGGGCGGATTATTGCTATCAAAGAATTTATTAAATCCATCAACATATTCCGCCGTGATCATGCTCTCAAATTCTTCGGCGGTGAAAAGTCCAAAGTCAATCAGATTTTGAAATTCAGCACGGGAGATATTCCATTCGCGATTCATACGTCCAAAGGGAATCCGCTCCACTAAGCAAACCCGATAACCAAGTTTTGCCATCATCGCCGCATGGATCGCGCCCAATGCGCCACCTAGATAGACAATATCGTATTGCAAATCTTGCTTTGCTGAATTTATCTCCGTAAAGATCACATTCTTAGGGATTTCGGGAGATTTCACGCTTTCACGCCAGCGCTTCTCCCACCAATAAACGCGATTAAGATCGTATTCACCATGGGGAATGCGTTGAAAAAATTTAACCGTAAGCGGATATTGCTCTGCTAAAGCTTCAAAAATTGATTGATTAGGTGCGATCGCAGGCGGTTTTTTGAATTCGTAGGGAAAAGCTTGACGCGATGCTTTGGTTAAATGATCGAGAAATTCGCGTTCACCATCCATAATCTCTTCCGACCATCGGAAAATTTTTAGATATGTGGTGCGCTGCAATGTCCAGAGAAATATAGATAGTTTTGCGATCGCGCCAGAACGATTTTGGCGATCGAGAATAAAGCCATGCTTAGCAACGGATTTTTTGCCAAATAGTGGTTGGTACTCAAATTGAAGCCATGTTTTCACGGCTTCGATTTGAGGTGTAGGAATCTCTATGTAAAGTAATTGCTGCATGGCTAAATCAATATCGGCTGATATTCTAATTTTGGCACATTGGTGATCGCTTTGTGCAATAAGCCTAGGATCGCCATTTGGTAAGAGCCGAAGAGAAAAATCTAAGTTATAGCTGTCGCCACTTATATCAGGACAAATCAAAGCCCAAAGGAGAGAGGCAGCGCTCCGCGCTTCCTCTCTCCTTTGGGCTTGAAATTTTTTTGCCTAATTACTTAGAGGGCAGTGTTGAAACTTCAGATTGATTTACAAATTTGTCTACACTAGGAAAAACTGCAAATAACTGATCGATTCTTGTAATCTCGAATACAATGCGGACAGAAGGTTGTTGAGAACAAAGCAACAAATTGCTATTTTGTGATTGCATTAATCTCAAGGATGCTAATAGTTTTTGCAAGCCCAGACTATCAATAAATTCTACATTTTCCATGTCAACAATCAAGACAGGAACTTCTTTGTTGTTCATCATGACATTAGCTGAAACCCATGACTCAACTTTACTAAATAGCTCAGATCCTGCAAGGCTATCGAATTTGCTATTTGTAAGTTTGATCGTAAAAGTGGGTTCGCTATTTAAACCTTGACTGAAAGATAGCTGATTAACTTTAGTAATTGTATCCATTGTTCTTCCTTTTAACTTCTTTGAGAGAGTAATAGTCTGATTCCTAGAGTCGTCATCTTTTAGTGCAGAAGATATAAGTTGATTGACAACACAAACTATATTCTTTGCTTGTTCCTTTTCATTATTCCCTTTTTTTTATGTATAAAACCAGCAATAGATATAAAAAAGTTAGTAAAAATAAGTTAAAAAGTTATATAGAAGTTATTTTTTTCATCCTGCTATGAATTTGGTGAAAACTATGTAGTTGTATATACCAAAAAAATCTGTGTGAGCTAACCCACACAGATTTACCTCTCGCAAATTATTTGCATCAGATTGCAAGCAAACCCACTACTAAATTTTTTGGAAAAGCCCCGCTTTGCGGGGCTTTTCCAAAAAATTTGGGTGATGTTAAGTTGCCAAAATATTTAGACTATCTCTCCGAACAGGTCATAGTGATCGGCAGCAGTAATTTTGACGGAAAACATTGAGCCTAGCGTTGACTTGCCTAGAGGGTCACGTACATATACAACCCCATCAACATCGGGAGCAAATCTTGCTGATCGCCCAATTAGTTCACCTGTATCTGGATTTTCCTGCTCGATCAAGACATCAACGGTTTTACCAATTTCTAGCTGATTGTTCTTAAAAGAAATTTCTTGTTGGGCTGCCATGATGCGATCGCGGCGCTCTTGTTTGACTTCTTCAGGTAATTGATTAGGCAAGTCAAAGGCTGGTGTACCTTCCTCGGCTGAGAATGTGAATACACCAACATGATCAAATTCATGACGCTTCACAAATTCGAGTAAATGCTCAAACTGCTCCTCAGTTTCTTCAGGAAATCCGACAATGAAGGTGGTACGGGTGACCGCATTGGGGAGCGAGACTTTGAGCTGCTCCATAATCTTGTCATTAATGCGCCCCTGCCAAGGACGATTCATGGCTCTTAGAACATCGGGATGCGAATGCTGTAAAGGCAGATCCAGATAAGGAACCACATTCGGTGTGGACTTCATCGCATTGATTACTTTTGGAGTCAGCCCTGTCGGATAGGCATAGTGCATCCTGATCCAAGGCACATCGACTTGTCCAAGCGCAGTTAAAAGTTCAGCAAGGCGAGGCTGGCCATAAATATCTAGACCATAGTTAGTCGTGATCTGCGAAATCAAAATAATTTCTTTTACCCCTTCGGTGGCGAGGCGATCGCATTCAGTCACAATTGACTCAATCGTTCGCGATCGCTGATCCCCACGCAAATGGGGAATGATACAAAATGCACACCGATAATCACAACCTTCAGCAACGCGCACATAGGCGACGGCCTCATTGGTAGTGCGATAGCGTGGCACGGTTTCATCGGCAATATAGGTGGGAACTTGAGTAACTTCTTTGACTCGTTCGCCTTTCTCGGCGCGTTCGATCACATCGACAATTTTTTGATAGTCGCCAGTTCCGACAAGGGCAACCGCTTCAGGGATTTCATCCAGCAGTTCTTGCTGGAAGTGTTGCGCCATGCAGCCAGCGATGACAATCCGCTTACCCATATCAGCAAGTTCAACCAATGTCCGCACGGATTCGCGGCGAGCATCTTCGATAAAGCTGCAAGTATTGACGATCACATAATCGGCAAGTTCTTCATTGCTATCGACTTGATAACCCGCTTGCACTAGCAAGCCCAGCATGTGTTCCGTATCGACGCGGTTCTTTTCACAACCCAAGTGGGAAAATGCGATCGTAGGCTTGATCGTGGGTTTGACGGGTTGAACCAGATTGACCATATTTGTAGTGACGCAGTTTGTAGTGACGCAATTATTGGCGCAATTATTGGCGCTCAAAATTTCAGATACTCTAGCTTAACAAAACTTAAGCGCTATGCGATCGCAATCATTAAAATTCTATGTCTAAAAGAGTTGGCTTAGCCTTAACTCGCTCATCACAGCTTTTTGAAGTCGCCTTTACCAATTTCGCCGTTGGACCAAAGGTAACATCTTGATACAGGCGATCATATTCTCTTTGGTAATGTGCTGCCACAGTATCGTTTTGGATCGCAACTAAAACCTCATCATTTGTATGATTGGCGGCATTTGTCCAGTTGTGTGAACCTGTCAAAATCAAGTTGCGATCGAGAATCGCGAATTTATGGTGCAAAGTGTCACCAGTCACGAGATTGGGTATACCAACTGTTTTAATTGGTTGTTTCCATGCGCTACTTTTGCCTGTTTTACAATCTTGAGTAGAGCTTAAGCCCCACATATCTAGGGTAGCCGAATAGTCTCGATAGGCAAATAAAGGTTCTATAAGCGCCCGAATCTGTACATTCTCCTGTTGACGCTCTTCGAGAATTGTGGAAATAAATTGATCGGAGTAGACAAATAGAGCCATATCGACACTTTTTTTAGTTCCTGCGATCGCAGTAGCGATCAGTCCATTGCTAGTCTGCTCTCGTGCGGTATCTTGAGGATCTGGCGAAAATTTGATGCGAATTTGCGCTCCGCCAACAATGAGATAATCAATTTTACGAGAAGGTTTTTTTGTCCCAAATAAACTGTCTAGTTTTCCATTTGGTCCATCTCCCCACATTATATTGAACTCTTTCTTAAATCTAGCCGCGAGTTCTTTGCTGTCTACACGGATAAGGTTATTAGCGTTACCCCTTGTCTCAGGTTTGGTAAAGTCGCCATGTATATCACTCATGGTGTAGTTGGCTGAGCCAAATAAAACAACCTGCTGATCAATCACCATAAATTTATGGT
>CASBRC010000278.1 GCA_949128015.1 Synechococcales cyanobacterium PMM_0003 | reverse complement strand
CTTCTGATCGACGACTGACCAACCTGCTAGTTGTGAGATCGCAGATGAAATTTCCACATCGGATAATTTTTTAATAGCCATCGGTTTGCAAAAAAATATTAGGATTAGCCCTATATTCACACATACTCCCTTCCCACCCAAGAATTAGCGTTGCGGCGCTTCGCGCCGCAACGCTAATTCTTGGGTTTTACTGTCTAATCTTTCACTGGGAAGGGAGTAACTAAAAAAGAGAGGCGACACTATGTGTCGCCTCTCTTTTTTAGTTTTTGATTGGTTGATCGCGATACCACCAAGATAAAATTTGTACCCAATTCCAGCCACTTTGAGCCATTTGTTGAGTCATTTCTTGATCGAGGTGTTGACCGTCAGAGACGGGCATATATCCACTACCCCAGCTAATCCAGTTACGGGGTAGCCGAGCGCGATAATAGCCCTTAAAACCAGGTCTGAGCATATAGCCAGCAGTTGAGGCAACTGCCTGATCGCTCCGACTATGAATTAGGGCGATCGCCCGACCTGTCTGGGGATCAAAGCGATAGAAGCCTTTGTAAACTTGATCGCGAGTGTCACTGACAAGATCGTAGGGAGCTTCGCCCCATTTGCGTTGACGTTGGGTATTGACAGCATAGCTACGGGCTGCCACTGCTTGCGCCATTAATGCGTCCATATGCCAACTAGCAGGCATTTCACTAGGTACAACGCTGCGAAGATATTCTTCGAGAGACAACACGTTAACTGCGATCGCCTTGTTGTTCCATGCTCTAAGTTCGATTTCACCTGGATAAAGATTGCTACCGACCTGCACCAATCCATTGTTGCTAGGGGTAATCCGATAAGCCGAAGTTAGCGGCAATGTGTACCACTTACCAGGATCGAGACGGCGGCTTGACTGTCCTGAAGCTTGCAGAGTTGATGGTTGGGTCACAGCTACAGACATTCTGGAGCCGCTTTCTTCTCTAACCAAAACCCTTAATAAATTAGCAGCAGCAGCTTGAGATACTCCTGCAACAATTACTAGCATCAAGGACAGAATTAGCGTGTACATCCCTTTGGAGAAGTGTTTCATCATTTGGTTAGTCACTCACACCTTTGAGAAAAGAATGTAATAAATTTTTAGTAAGATTTGAGGCATTTTGGTTTTTGCCTCGGTTAACCAGATAGTTTAGCAAAACAATCTGATTTTGATAAACAATATTTCCGCATACTTATAGCAGCTTTTGTATGGATTTTACCGAAGTAACCCATTAATAATTTGGAAATGCTAAGCCCAAACCTTGCAACGCAGGGACTTTTATTAAGACAAATCAAAGCCAAAAAAGTTCAAGTCAGCACGAAGTGCTGACTTGAACTTTTTTTGGCTTTATGTCCTAACAAGAATGGCAACAGCTATATTTTGTTGGTCTTTCGCTTAACAAATCTCATCCTAAGTTGCGATCGCATAAAACGTATACAAACCATCCTTTAAGCCATAATAGTAATCAGGGAGAGTAAGCGTGCGGTTGCGAAATTTACCTTAAAATTTATCGAAAGATGACTTTGAGTGCAGGTTTTGAGGAAAGTCCGGGCTTCCGTGAAGA
Source organism: Synechococcales cyanobacterium PMM_0003 (assembly GCA_949128015.1). Classification (GTDB taxonomy): domain Bacteria; phylum Cyanobacteriota; class Cyanobacteriia; order Pseudanabaenales; family Pseudanabaenaceae; genus Pseudanabaena. The sequence goes on along the minus strand of CASBRC010000278.1, from coordinate 3,133 downwards.
TCAGACTGCTGGATAACGCCCAGTGCGAGCGATCGTGAGGATAGTGCCACAGAAAGATACCGCCTAATTGATATAGCGCGAGGCGCTATATCAATTAGGTAAGGGTGCAAAGGTGTGTTAAGAGCGCACCAGCAGAGTCGTGAGGCTCTGGCTCGGTAAACCCCAGTTGGAAGCAAGGCGAGAGGATACAAGTGTTGCGATCTTCAGTTGATCTTGTGTCCGTTGCTTAATAAGATGGCTTAACGAAAGTTAGGCGATCGCAATTAGGTGTGTGCCGCAGGAGGTATTTGGTAACAAATATCCCAGATAGATAACCGCTAAGGCAGTTGATAAAACTCCTGAAACAGAACCCGGCTTATGTCTTACTCTTCCTATTCTCCCCCTCTCAAGACTAATATTTACGCCGCTTCACGCCATAAATCTTTATATCGTTTTAGCTATTTCTTAAGTTTTGTACCACAAACGATCGAAAAACGAAAGGCAGATTTTAAGTTTTTTGATTGATATTAGCAATTGAGATCTGGTACATCTAGAATTTAGATAAGACTGCTTGGATTGCAACCTTAAACTGCATTTGTTCTGACGAAACATTTTAACTAGAGTAATTAAATTATGGGAATTGCTCCCACCCATTCATCTTTGCTCCCTGAAACAACTCCTCGTATATCGAGTAAGTGGTCTAGTAGAGCAGTTATTGGATTTACTTTTGTCTGCCTGATTTCAACTCTTAGCATGCGGTTTTATTCTGAGCCGCGCTTGGGTATTGGTACATTCGTCGATCAAGATTTGCGATCGCCTAAAACAGTTGAAGCCACCGATATTGAAGCAACCAAACAGGCTAAAGAGCTAGCTAAGCAGCAAGTAATCCCGATCTATCGTAGTAATCCTGAGGCTGACGCTAATGCTGTCAAACACTTGGAAGAACTCCTGCAAGTAGGTGATAACTTGCGGATATCGGCTGGTAACTTACCTTACGCCGATCTCCAAATTCTAAGTGACGACGTTCAACGATATTTAAGACGAATTTCCGATCTAGATTGGGCGCAATTACAAGACAGAGCCATTAGGCTGGCGGCAAATGCTAATAATCAGGCTGCTATATCAAGTTTAATCAATAGAGATAAAGAAGCCCCATCCGTAGCATTGGCTGAGCTAACTCTATACAAAATCAATGCTTTTCCCCAAGACTATCAAAAGCTAATCAATACTGTGTCCGAGATCCGTAAAGCCTATGCAATGACTCAGGAGAAAGCAGCAAAAGGACCAGATATGTTTCGCGATCGCATCTTGGAAATGAGCAATGAAGAATGGGAAATCTGCAAGAAACTGGCGCGACAAGCATTAATCTCTGTCCAATCCGCAGGAATTGTCGCGGGATTGTCCGACGATATGTTGCAAAATCGGCTCACAAATCTGAACAACTTGCCGATTAATGAAGATCATCGAGCCATGGCAATTTCTTTGCTCAGGGCTACAGTCAAGCCAAATATGATGATTGACTATGTTGGGACAACCGAAAGAGCGATCAAAGCCTCTGAATCAGTTCAGAATCAAAGAATTCCAATTAATTTAGGCGATTTAATCGTTAAAGGTGGAGAAAAAATTACTGAGCGACAATTCGTTATTTTAGACGAATTAAAAATGACACAAAGACAAGTCAATCTCAAGGGATTGCTCTTGATGGTCGTAACTACAGCACTCTCCTTTAGCATATTTGGCTATGCCAATCGCCGTTGGCAATATTTACTCAAGGTAAAATTACATATTAAAGATTTTTTGGCGCTTGGCATGATCTGTATAGGTAGTTCTCTGGCGACAGTACTAATGGCTCCTAATATGATCGTCTTTATCCCCTTAGCAAGTATGGGGTTAATCATTGGCAGTTTTTACAGTTCTCGCCTTGCAATCCTAATTACCTGTCTGACATCAAGCTTACTTGCGATCGCAATTAGCGCTGACTTACTAGCACTCACACCGATCATCATTGGTGCGATTGTCGCGGCAGCAATTACTAACCGCCCTCTGACGCGATCGCATTTGGCGGCAACAGGTTTACTGGTCGGTTTTTTACAAGCATTTGTATATATTGCGATCGCAGTGATTGCAGGCTCGACTCCACCAATATTGATCGCAATTACCGCGCTTCAGTATGCATCGGGGGGACTAATTTCGGCGATCGTGGCTCTTGGCGCTATCCCTTATCTAGAGCATATTGCTTATGCATTAACGCCATTTCGGTTGGCTGAGCTAGCCAACCTCGATCGCCCTCTGCTTCGTCGCCTAGTCACAGAAACCCCTGGAACTTTTCAACACACCTTATTTGTGGCAAACCTTGCTGAAGCCGCCGCCCGTGAACTGGGTGCGGATACTAGCTTAGTGCGAACAGGGACGCTCTACCATGACATTGGCAAAACGCTTCACCCCGAATATTTTATCGAGAATCAAATGGGTCAACCCAACCCTCACGATCGCCTTGACGATCCTTGGGAAAGCTCTCGTATTGTTAGAGAACATGTTTCAGGCGGGCTTAAGCTAGCTCAAAAATATCATCTTCCTGAAATGCTTCAAGCGTTCATTCCAGAACATCAAGGGACAATCACGATTAGCTATTTTTATTGTCAAGCCCAAAAGCGATCAGATCATGTAGTTGAGTCCGATTTTCGCTATGTTGGACCAATTCCCCAATCTCGCGAAACAGGAGTCGTGATGCTAGCTGATGCCTGCGAAGCCGCCTTGCGATCGCTTGGCACAGACACAACTCTCGAAGCTGCTAAGAGCTTACTTATGAGAATTTTTCAATCTCGATGGGATGATGGTCAACTCAAAGATTGCTCCTTAACTTGGGAAGACTTAGATCGGATTGCACCTGTGTTTATCAAAGTCTGGAAAGAACGCAATCATGGCCGAATTAAATACCCTCACCTCGCTGATAAGCTCGATCCCTCAGGATCTGCTTTGCCCGACCATCTTTGCAAACCAAAAGATGCAATAACAGTGCAAAGTCAAACAGTAACAACTAAAAAAATCGCCTTAAAATAAGATGATATCCTTGCTTGATTAGGTATGTGTTCACGGCAGCACTCTTATATCAAAACCCAAAAGAAGGTGGCGGCGCTCCGCACCGCCACCTTCT
>CASBRC010000277.1 GCA_949128015.1 Synechococcales cyanobacterium PMM_0003 | reverse complement strand
GCTTAACTAACACACCCCTAGCCCTAGAGCTAGAAGCAGCCATCAGTACACCTAAAGCTGAACCTGTTGCGACCATTGCAGGCTTAGCATTTGCTTCAACAACTGTCACATTAAGTTTGTTTTCACTTTTGTCTTGGCTTAATTCATAGGCGAGCATTGCCCCGATTACCCCACAGCCAATAATAGAGACGTTTTTCATAAATATTTTGATTAAGTTACATTTAGAGGCTCTACGCTCTTATCTAATTTATAGCCCGTTGATGCTTTAAGAGTTACAGAGAAATCTTTAAAAGTGCCGCGAAGCGGCACTTTTAAAGATTTCTCTGGGTTTTATAACAGCGCAAAGCGCTGTAATTTGATCTTCAACACGATTAAAGTCAATGCTAAACTTTTGGAATAAGTGCAAATCTCCTAGTATTTGCCGTCAAAAGTTTTTCACTCATCCCAACTTGTTGCATTAAAATCCTTGATTACGCTGAACCTGCTGCATCCAATTGACAATACGCCGATCCAAACATGGAAATTTGAGTCTAAGTCTGTAATTCGGATCGGGAGATCAGGGGATAATGACGTAATCCTCTATAGTTCAGTTGTTTCTCGCTACCATGTTGAGCTACATCGTCATGCGCAGCATTGGGAGATTGTCAATATTGGCACAAATGGCATACACATTAACGATCAGCCAATTGACAATGAGCGAGTGCAGGATGGGATGACTATTCGCCTTGCGACAACTGGCCCCAAGTTACAAATTTTACTGAAAACTTAGAGCTTTTTGAAATTTGCGATCGCAGATATCGTAATATTATAGACTTGGCATAAATTGGCACTTGCTAACAGTGTTGCCAAAAAATGTTTTGTGATTTCTAGGTATATTTAATCTAGGCATATTTAATCTAGGCATATTTAATAATGAAGGTCACTCTAGAGAAGCTTCCCGCTAGTCAAATTGGTTTTGACATCCAAGTAGAAGGAGCAAAGTCTCAAGCAATATACGATCGCATCGTCAAAGATTTGACACGCACGATGCAAGTTCCAGGTTTTCGCAAAGGCAAAGCGCCAACTCAACTTGTGTTGAGACAAGTTGGTACAGCGCGACTCAAAGTCAATGTCCTTGAAGAGTTATTAGAAAAAACCTTAAACGAAGCTCTGGCTGAGAATAAAGAAGTTAAAGAAAAAGCATTGGGCGGCTTTCAACTAATTACTGATATGGAAACCCTTGTCTTAGGCTTCACCCCAGGACAAGATGTGTCATTTAAGGCGGCGATCGATGTTGAGCCAGAAGTCATCCTCAACAAATATCAAGGATTTAGCGTTCAAGCTGAAGAAATTAAGCCAGACCTCACCGAGGTCGATCGTACTTTAAACGGATTTCAAGTCCGCAAAGCAACTATTGTCCCGATCGAAGATCGTCCCATTGCCCTAGATGACGTTGTCACCGTCGATCTCAAAGTCCTCGATCGCGCCACAGGTGAAGAACTAGAAGAAGCTGGCGAAGAAGATTTCCAGTTAGATGTTGATGAAAAAGCATTTATCCCTGAAGTCGTTAAGGCGATCATCGGTGCTGCGATCGATGATGTCATTGAAGTTGAGTCAGTTTTTCCTCAAGACTATTACCCTGAAGAATATGTCGGCAAGGAAATCAAATATGTAGTCACAATCAAATCAATCAAAGGTCGCGAGCTTCCTGCCCTTGATGACGAATTCGCTCAATCGATCAGCGACAAACAAACAATCGCTGAATTGCGGGAACTCCTCGAAAAGCGGGTAATCGATGAAGCTGAGTCTAAAACCCAAGCCAACAAAGAGCGTGCGCTACTTGAGGCTCTCACCGCCGAACTCGAAGTTGACTTGCCTGTGACCCTCTTGCAGCAAGAACTTGACTTTTTGGTAAGACAGCAAGCTAACTACTTGCAAGAGCGCATCGATCCTGCGATGGCAAAGCAACTATTTACCAAGGAATTGGTTGAAGAAATGCGTCGCCTCAATCAGCCAGAGGCGGTTAACCGTCTCAGACGCAAGGTTGCCCTCGATAAAGTTGCTGAGCAAGAAAACATCACTATCGATGAAGCTGAACTCAAAGAAAGAGTTGCCAACACCTTAGAAATGATCAACGATCCCAATATCGATCCCGCTAGATTAGCCAGTCTCATCCGCGAGGAAATGAGAGCTGAAATCGCGGTGGAATGGTTGATCGAGCATTCTGAGATCGAGCTAGTTGAAGCAGGATCGCTCAAGCCAGAGCCTGAGACTCTCGAAAGCATCTCACCTGAGACTGATGCAGATGTCGTAACTGTGGACGCAACATCAGAAGAAGCTTAATTAAATGAGAGAGGGGTGCTTAAGCACCCCTCTCTCATTTACCGCAGAATAAAAAAATGGTTTGTTGAAAGGTAGCCTACGGCTACCTTTCAACAAACCATTTTTGAGATTTGCTAACTTAAAATAGTGTGGCAAGATACCAATACGATTTTTGAGGCATAATAGCTATCAAGCAGGTAAGGTAAAACTAAATATTTTCTAATAAAGTTTTACTTAGGATATTGCATCAAAATTATGGTGAACTCAAAACGAATGTACCCTTTATCTAATCAATTTACATCTAACCAATTTGCGATCGCATCCACCCAAAATCAGCCCCACAATCAGCCTCACAATCAGGTTGTACCGATGGTGGTCGAGCAATCAGGTAAAGGTGAAAGAGCATTTGATATCTTCTCGCGTTTGCTGCGAGAGCGAATTGTGTTCTTGGGTTCGCAAGTAGACGACACCACTTCAAACTTGATCATGTCGCAGCTTTTATTCTTAGAAGCTGAAGATCCTGAAAAAGATATTTATCTGTATATCAACTCCCCAGGCGGATCTGTCTATGCAGGCATGGCAATCCTTGACACCATGAACCACGTCCGTCCTGATGTCTGTACCATTTGTATGGGACTTGCTGCTAGTATGGGCGCATTTCTATTAGCATCTGGCGCAAAAGGCAAACGGATGTCATTGCCCAATGCAAGGATCATGATTCACCAGCCCCTCGGTGGCGCACAAGGTCAGGCGGTTGATATCGAAATCCAAGCAAGGGAAATTTTGTACATTAAGCGATCGCTCAACGAGATGCTAGCCGCCAGTACAGGCAAGCCAATTGAACAGATCGAGCAAGATACTGAGCGCGATTTCTTTATGTCTCCTGCGGAAGCTCAACAATATGGTTTAATCGATCACGTTTTAACCAATTCCAAGAGCCTCCAGCCCGCCGCCTTATCCTTAGTCTAGCCTTGCGACCCACCACATTGAGATAGCTTATGCCCAGTAAATATGACTCTCATCTTAAATGTTCCTTCTGTGGTAAGTCGCAGGAGCAGGTACGCAAGTTAATTGCTGGACCAGGGGTATACATTTGCGATGAGTGTGTGGATTTATGTAACGAAATCCTTGATGAGGAGTTATTTAATAGCGCTCCTCCTCAACCTGCCCAACGTAAAGACCCTGCCAACGAAAAGCGTAAAACCAAAACTGCGGCAAATCTCAACCTCAGTCAGATTCCTAAGCCCCGCGATATCAAGCGCTACCTCGATGAAAATGTAGTTGGTCAAGACGAAGCTAAAAAAGTTTTGTCGGTGGCGGTTTATAACCACTACAAGCGTCTCAGTTTTATTGAGTCATCGGCAAAAGGTCAGAATGAAGATGGAATTGAACTTCAGAAATCAAATATTTTATTGATTGGTCCCACAGGTTGTGGCAAAACTCTGTTGGCGCAAACTTTAGCCGAAATGCTAGATGTGCCTTTTGCGGTTGCGGATGCGACAACGCTTACCGAAGCTGGCTATGTCGGTGAAGATGTAGAGAACATTTTACTGCGGCTATTGCAGGTCGCCGATCTCGATGTCGAAGAGGCTCAGCGCGGCATTATTTACATCGATGAAATCGATAAAATTGCCCGTAAGGGGGAAAACACTTCGATTACCCGCGATGTTTCGGGTGAAGGCGTACAGCAAGCTCTGCTAAAAATGCTAGAAGGGACGATCGCAAATGTGCCGCCTCAAGGTGGTCGTAAGCATCCTTATCAAGACTGCATCCAGATTGACACCAAAAATATTTTGTTTATCTGCGGTGGTGCTTTCGGTGGCATGGAAAAGCTGATCGAACAGCGCATCGGCAAAAAATCTATGGGCTTTGTCCAGCAAGGCGAATCAATTCCCCGTGAAAAGCGCACTGCTGAAATCCTCAAAAATGTTCAACCCGACGATCTAGTTAAGTTTGGGATGATTCCTGAATTTATCGGTCGTGTGCCAGTCGCTGCTGTTCTTGATCCTTTAGATGAAAAGGCACTGATGGCGATCTTAACGGAGCCTCGCAGCGCTCTGATCAAGCAATATCAGAAGCTCTTGAAAATGGATAATGTCCAGCTTGAGTTTCAGCCTGATGCTGTGCAAGCGATCGCAAAAGAAGCCTATCGACGCAAAACTGGGGCGCGTGCTTTGCGCGGTATTGTCGAGCAGTTGATGCTAGACATGATGTATGAGTTGCCTTCGCGAAAGGATGTGACGAAATGCTTGATTACTCTCGATATGGTCGAGAAGTTATCAACGGCGGAGATTTTGCAACATCCTGCCTCGCTGCCCAAACCTGAATCGGCATAAACACAAAAAAGACTCGCTTAGCGAGTCTTTTTTGTTAGTTGGAACTCATCATTCAGGGAGTTTTATTTGGCTATAAATTCTAGAGAGTCTTGAGGCGATCGCAAAGTCGTAGGAGATTTCTCTAGAGATAACTTTGCTGTTTTTATTCTCTGTCTAGCTTTTTCATTGTCAATCAAATTTAAATCTGCTGTTTTGACAAGAAAATTGAAGAAAGCGGGAAAATCAAAGTTTCTGTGAGTTTCTGTGATTGAGGACAGAAGTTTTGGTAGTTCTAATAAGTTAGGAATATTTCTTTTTACGCTTAATAGTTCAATGCCGATAATGCGATCGCATTCATCATAGTCAAATACAACGTTAGGCTGTACTTCTCCTGAATCAACTATTTCGGCTGTTTCAAGTGTTAAGTAAGCGGCATCAACTTGTTGATCGTATTTGATTTTCATAATTTACCTTTCATCCTGCGATCGAAGTGGGCGGTAACAATCCGAATTGGCGATACAGTTTTGTTGTAAACGACTTTCAAAATTTTGTCATTAGCATCTTGGATTTTCTTAAATGCTATTTGCAGTTCCTCATCAGTTTCATCTGGCTCGGTTTTGTCAGGATGTTCTACTGCATCCTGTATCCATCTTAGCAATAGGTTTCTTTTTTGAATATTGTCTTGGGCATGGGCTGAAATTTCGTAGAGAAAACTCTCATCTGGATCGGTCATTTGTGGCTTTTGACTTTTGATGATCTCAATTTTAGCAATAGTCTAAGCAAAAATTGGGAGATTAATTTTGGTTAACCAGTTATCATAGTGTCAATGTTTCGCCGCGATCGCCTATATGGATATCTAGAGTAGGGCAACCGCACACGTTTCTTAATAAAGTAATACATATTTCTTGATAATCACTCAAAGCTAAACAGTGACTATGTTTAAAGCCTCAAGGATAGCCTTAAGATAGTTGTTATT
>CASBRC010000276.1 GCA_949128015.1 Synechococcales cyanobacterium PMM_0003 | reverse complement strand
TCCTAAGGATTGTCTTGATCGAATTTCTCCAATAATTTCCAGACGGACTGCAAGAGTTTATCTAGTCCTTTTTTAGAAGCAGCCGAAATTGCGAGAATGGGCAGATCGAATTGAGATGCGATCGCATCTACATCTTCAGGCAACATCGCATCGATCTTATTTAGAGCCAGAATTTGGGGCTTGTCAGCTAATCCATGACCATAGGCAGCTAATTCTTCCTGAATTGTGTGATAAGCCGCAAGCGGATCATCTTGAGTCACGTCAATCAAATGAATTAATAACTTAGTGCGCTCAACATGGCGCAAAAAGTCATGCCCTAAACCAATCCCATCCGATGCACCTTCGATTAATCCAGGAATATCCGCAAAAACAATCCCATCACCTGAAGGCTTAGAAACTACGCCCAAATTTGGAACAAGTGTCGTGAAAGGATAATCAGCAATTTTAGGACGGGCGGCGGACACAACCGAGATCAATGTTGACTTGCCAGCATTGGGTAAACCAATGATCCCGACTTCAGCAATTAGCTTTAGTTCGAGATAAAGGTTGAGTTCTTCACCTAGCAAACCTGGTAAGGCATAGTCAGGGGCGCGATTTTGATTGCTCAAGAAATATTTATTACCTAAACCGCCTTTACCGCCTTTTGCCACAAATAAGGTTTGTCCAGCCTCAGTGAGATCGCCTAAAACCTCGCCAGATTCTTCATTCATCACCACCGTACCGACGGGGACTTTGATTATGCGATCGCCACCTTTTTTACCCGTCATATTGCTAGGGCCGCCGCGTTCACCATTCTCAGCTTTAAAAATATTCTCGAAGCGAAAATCTAGCAGGGTTTGCAGATCGGTGGTTGCTTCTAAAATCACCGAACCACCATGACCACCATTGCCACCCGCCGGCCCGCCCGCAGGCACATACTTCTCACGGCGAAATGCGACCAGCCCATCGCCGCCATCGCCAGATTTCACATGTATCGTAACTCGATCAATAAAATGCATTGCTAACTCAATTACTTGCTCTGTCTAACCAAGACAACCCACTTAACTTACAGGATTATCTTTATTGGTTTTATTTCTATTATGCAGTGATTCAGGGTAAAAGATAAAATTAGCACTAAGCCCAACATGAATGCACGGTTATAGTCGGTTGGTGAATGGTGCTGCTCGGTATGAGAATAAGCATTGTAAGTATGTGGCGGTTCGGAACTTCTCCCTTATCTTTTCGCTTATTCCTTTGTAACATTGCCTGTTCTTACCCAGCCTTCTTCCTTGGTATTTTCATTGCGGACGTATATCCATTCGCGATCGGGAGTTTCTTTGATTACAGCAACTTTGGCATTAAAATCTGCACCACCAACATTCTTGGCAGCCTGATTAGGATCGGCGCGAAATACCAAACCAATACTGGCATTTACCTTACCTTGATATTTTGCCTCATTGGCTTTTGGCTTCGCTTTGACAGTTGGTTGAGAAATTGGCTTTACTTTCATCGCGGCGATCGGTGATTTTGGTACAGGCGCAGCTTTAAGATCGTTAGAAAAACTAGGTTTTTGCGGAATTTTTCTATAGGGCAGAATGATGTAGTACCAGCCTGTCGCGACAATTGCCGCAATTAGTCCTAGGCTAAAAGCTAAACTTGTAGTCGATTTTGCTGTCTCTGGAAATCTCATACGATCATACCTATCACTATCAAATCACCAGCAAAATCGGTGATTGAGTGAATAGATTACCTCATGTTCTCCAAATTTGACATAAATCTTTAAAGCATTTAGCAATTTCCATACAAAAATGCGATCGCATTTTTAACTTAAAAAAGCATAAAGGGAGCGCGAAGCGCTCCCTTTATGCTTTAAATGATTGTTTCTAAGCTGATCGCACCGTCATTACTGACCCATGCAATTTGCGGAATGCCACGCGATCGCGCATGTTCACGAACAGTATTTTCATCTCGAAATTCTAGTTCTAGCTCGATCGGCTCAATATCGGGAGCTTGACGCAATAATGCAGCATGGGCAAAGGCGGCTTGCATTGCGTCAGGGGTTTTGGCGACTACTAAACAGCTAGAAGTTGTCAGAGTTTGCGGTAACCGCGATTGCAAAGCTTGTTGCAAATCTTCAAGGTTAATGCAAAAGCCAATACTGGGATAGCTGACGTTTTGCGGATGGTAGACACCGAGGAGTCGATCATAACGTCCGCCTTGAGCGACGACATAATTATTACAAGCGACTTCAAATACGATACCTGTGTAATAGTCAAAGGCTTGCATAAAGCTGAGATCGAGAATTAAGCGATCGCATGAAGTAATCCCTGTACTTTCCCAGAGATCAATCAACGATTTGAGATAGTTGATTTCACCAGTTAGTCCAGATGTCCATGCACTATTTGATAAGCGGCTTAGGACATCTTTGGGCTTACCGCGTAGGTCGATTAGTTCGAGGGCGTAGCCTTTGACATCGGCAGGTAAATCCATCTCTTTGATCGCAATGCGATCGAGACTAGCGAGACACTGACGTACTTTGGCACGATATTGCTCTGGTAGCAGATCGAGTAATGCACCTGTCAGTCGGGCATCACCAAGAATAATTTGCCAATCGTTTAGTTCTACGCGATCAAGGCTTTCGGCTAAGAGCATCAAGATCTCGCCATCGGCTAGTAAGCCTGACGCGCCTAGAAGCTCTACCCCTGCTTGAAAGGATTCCTCAGAGGTGTTATTGGCTCTGCGCCGAAATACATTGGCATTGTAATAGAGGCGCTGGGGACAAGCTGCCCCATTTTGCCCCAAACGAGCGGCGTAGGCTCTTGCGATCGAGGCAGTAAATTCGGGGCGCAATCCTAAAATATCAATGCTGCTGCTATGCAGTTGGATTACGGATTCAGGATCGACGGCTCCGCCTGCGGTTAGCGATCGCAGATGTTCGACAGTTGGGGTAATGATGCGTTGATAGCCCCATGACTGAAAAACTTGTTGAATACGACTTTCGATCCAACGCTTTTGTACCACGTCTAGGGGAAGTAAATCTTTTGCGCCAGTCGGCAGTTGATGCACCATACAGTTCTCTCAGTCTTCGCATATTATCGTACCGTGAATGTTCGCAGAAATTAGGTGTGCGCGGCATCTTATCTCTTCAGCACAAAGCGCTGCATGAACACCTAAAAATGCAATTATTAAACAAATACATAAGCTTGTCATATGCCCATAACTAGCGACATTTCCCCATCCGTCACCCTAACGATCCAGATTAGTGCTGTGGCTATTTGGCTCGGTCTAGTATTTCTAGTTTCTGAAATTTTGCATCGCTTTAAGCAAGATCCCGAACTGGTTCGCAAGGTTGTCCATATTGGCACTGGCAATGTGTTACTGATTGCATGGTGGCTACACATTCCTACATGGCTATGTTTAGCATCAGGTGTGATATTCAGTGCGATCGCATTAGCATCTCACTATACAAGTATTTTGCCTATGCTCAATGATGTGGGACGCAAAACCTATGGCGTGTTTTATTACGCTCTGAGTATCACAGTTTTAGTTGCTCTGTTATGGGATAGCTACCCGCAATATGCTGTCATTGGCGTAATGGTGATGTCTTGGGGTGACGGCATGGCAGCACTAATTGGTAAACGCTTTGGCAAACATACATTTGTGCATATGGGAAACAAACGTAGTTTTGAAGGTTCTTTTGCCATGTTTTCTACCAGCTTTATTGTAATACTTTCCATCTTTGGACTTACCCATGGTATTCGTCTCAACGATATTGGAATTGCTATACCTGTTGCGGCGATTGCTGCTACCCTTGAAGCTTTTTCTCCTGGTGGGACTGATAATATTTCAGTTCCACTATCTAGTGCTGGGTTAAGCTACTTTCTCCAATCACTTTTGTAATCTAGCGCTCAGGCTTAATCGCTCTTAACGTTTCTTCTTTTTATTATTCTTTCCCTTTTTGTCTTTGCTACCTGATCCAAAGCCTTTAGCAACAGGTTTAGCAGGTAAAGTTAAACCAACCAATATCCCTTTCCCAAGATCATTCTTTCTAAACGCGCTCTCCTTTCGCAAGTTCAAGATGTAATCTGGGAGATCTGGTTTTAACTCTTCGGGTAAAAAATCAGATTCTTGTTTTAGCCCTAACTCCACCTGTACGGATGCCCATGAGCCTGTAACAAATTCATCAATTGGAACGTTCGCAAAAACTTCTCTGATTAAATCTGAGGCTTCTACCGCTTTCAAGTCAACTAAACTATTGATAAGAGTGGAATTGACAATATCATCTTTGCGATCGCGATAGTTTTTGAGCCTATCGATTAGGATCTGTACACAAGAGTCACGTAGGTCAGGATATGCTTTACCAATTTCCTCTAAACCACCGATACCAATTATTTGTAACCAAGGATCGTCGGTATAGGTATCTATGATGTTTGTTAGTGGCGCGATCGCAATTTCTCCAACCTGTTTACTCATCCCATATACTTCTTCCCGCAAATATTCATCTTCAGGGAATTCGCATAAAAGCTTGATATAGGTATCCAAACCTACTTGAGGATCTAACTGAGTAGCCGCCCTGAGCGCATGAATAGAGCGATCTGCTGCAAAATCATCGTCCCAATCTTCACCCGAATAGAGGCGGATTAGCTCTGGTATATCTGCTTGTGTAAACCCAAACTGAGTTGAATAGTCAATCCAATCATCATTCCAGTTTGTACGTTTCTTGAAATGTAGAAGTTGGGCAACAGGGTTTTGATAAGGATGAGATTCTGTCATAGTTGTAAGGGCAAAAATATTTTAGGTTTAGCGAGCAGATAAAAAGCGATCGCGAAAAATCTCATTTTAAGGTTTTTGCGATCAACATTAACTATTTTTTTTCTTGTTTTTTACCTTTTGTTTTTTATTGCCTCCACCAAAGCCTTTCGCCACAGGTCGCACAGGAGCGATTGACATTTGCCTCTCCACAAGTTCAAACAATGTTTTTTGGAGTTGTAAGAGATTTAAAGGCATCTTCGGCTTCAAATCTTCGGGCGAAAAATCTGATGCTTGTTTGACTCCTAGTGCTACCTGCACCGCAGCCCAACTGCCTGTCAGCATTTCGTCAATTTCGCGATTAGCAAATACTTCCGCTAATAAATCGATGGCTTCCACTCCTTTTAGATGAACAATATTATCAACCAACACCGAATTAATTAGCGCATCGTCTTGGTCTTGATAGTATCTCAATTGAGCAATCATTGGCTCTACACAAGCATCACGAAATTCTGGATAGGATTCTGCGATGCCCTCCAATCCATTGGCGGCAGTCATGCGTACTTGATTATCCAACGCAGTGTTGCCGAGAGCCTTTACAAATGGAGCGATCGCGATCGCTCCTAACCGTTTGCTTATACCATCAATCTCCTCATGTAAAAAATCATCATCAGGAAATTTTTGCAACTGTTCGAGATATACATTAACAGCAGTTTCTGGCTCAATCTGAGCTAAAGCTCGCAGTGCATGAATATACAAATCTAGAGATCCATCATTTTCTAAGTCATCATCATCAATGGGATTTTCTTCATCAGAGGTTAACCTGATCAATTCAGGTACATCTGCTTTTGTGAATCCAAATATCGACTGATAGTCAATCCACTCATCTTGCCAAGTTGTTTTTTCTTTGAATGCTAGAAGTTGAGATATCGGATCTGGATAAGCTTGAGTTTCGGTCATATTTTTAAATGTGAGAAATTTTTTTAGGTATGAAAACAGAATGCGATCGCGAAAAATCTCATTTTAAGACTTTTGCGATCGCCTACTTACTTTGTATTTTTAATGAATAGGTATCTTTGCTGCAAATATCAGTTTTTCACTCAAAGTGTAAGTTAAACCCGCACCAATCCCAATCCCAATCACCGTATTTATAGCTGGATCTAACCCTAGCCAATCCATAAATGGAAACAGCAATAAAGAACGGATAGTAATTACCGAAGCAATAGATATGTGATAGTTTAGCAATTCACTTTGTATCACGCTTCGCCAATCGAATGGGGAGCATCTTAGTTTGGCGCTGAGTATTTATACTTAGGAGAATCGAGGAAGCCATTAAGATAGGCGCAACGATGT
>CASBRC010000275.1 GCA_949128015.1 Synechococcales cyanobacterium PMM_0003 | reverse complement strand
GGGTTAGGGTGGGGTAAATTCTTTGTTAGAAATCTCCTAAAGATAGTAAGGCAAGGGGCTTAAGCCCCTTGTTTTACTACAGCCTGTTGAGGGTTTGAGTGATCCAGATAATTTTTTGAAAGTGCCGCGAAGCGGCACTTTCAAAAAATTATCTGGGTTTTATGGCAGCGCAAGGCGCTGTATTTGTGAAAAAGGAATTATGTAAATTCTAGAAGAACAGGTTAATGTCAGCTCGACCAGTAGTTTTGAGCCAGTTTTGAGCCTCAATGTAGTTGTTTGGGGCAAGGCGAATTGCTCTTACCCACTGCTCAGCCGCGACGTTGAAATATTCTTCAGCTTGTTTTTCGTCTTGAGCATTTTCGCCCTTATGGTGATAAATCACAGCTACGTTATTAAGAGCTTGGGGCATCCGAGGATTCAGATCGATCGCCTGTTCATACAACTCCAGAGCCTTTTCATGGTCGCCATTGCTCGCATGAATCAAGCCCATGTTGTAATAAACATAGCTGCGATCGTAAGAATTCTCTTCAAGTTTAAGCGCTTCTTCGTAGTTAGCTAATGCTTCCGCATATTCGCCATCACCTTGAGCAGACATACCATCGCGGTAGTATGCAAAAGCTTCTTTTTCTCTTTGGCTAGCAGGAAAGAGTTTTAAAATTGTGTCGGCAATAACGGTAAAAGTTTGATCGACGAAGTTGTCATTACGTTGCGATCTAGGCATAGTTCTCTATAAATTTGCAATAAAGCAGTCAGTTATAACTCAGCATACCAAATAAATAACTCAAACCCCAAAAAGCTGTGGCGCACGCTCCGCGTGCGCCACAGCTTTTTGGGGTTTGTATTAACTAGATGCACTTGTGTAAAATCTCAGCGCAAATCGCCAAAATCGATTTGAGGTATACAGTAAGCCGATCGCTAAAAACATCGAACCGATGATCCAGATGGCTTCTCCCCGCCCCAAGAGCGTTTCGGAAGGAACTGTGGTCAAAAATGCGATCGGTATAACAAAGGTAAAGAAGAAACGGTAAGAGGCGGGATAGGCTGCCATCGGATATCGCCCCGCCTCCATCAGTCCGCGCAAAACTTCGGTAACGTTATAAATTTTTACAAACCAGATGCTAGTTGCACCGAGAATGAACCAAATACTGTAGAGACTGACGCAGCCAAATAATAGAGGGACTAAACCTAAAAGATAGTTACTGATCCCTAATTCCAGTTTGTTTCCTGCATATAGCAAAATGCCAAAGCCAAAAATTAAATTGGGAAATCCCCAAGGTGATATCGCCCTTGCGGATAGCCAAAACTGGCTGCTGATCGGTTTTAAAAGTACAAAATCTAATGTGCCATTCTGGACATGATCGACGATTTTGCTTAAGTTGGGGGCAAGAAAAGTGCTGGAAAAGCCTTCGAGAATCGTAAATATGCCAAGCACAATGACTGCTTCTTCCCATTTCCAGCCTGCAAACGTATAACCAGTGCGATAAAACAAGAATAGCCCAAACAAACTTCCTGCCAAGTTGCCAATACTGCTCAGCGCTGCGATCGCAAAATTAATCCGATATTCGAGTTCGGCTGCGATCGCAGTTGACCAAAAAAGCTTTAAGGCTCGTATATATCTGCTCATATCAACTTTTTAAATTTTTCAGCACAAATTGCAAAGAGCAGCAGAGCCATTCTTCGCAATTTGTGATTTTGGTAATTAAATTAGACCTAGGCGTAGCCGCGACCTCTAGGGCGATCGTCAGTACGTTCACCACGGGGTTTAGCCTTATTAACGCGAAGGGTTCGTCCCATCCATTCGGCTTCGTTTAGCGCCACAATCGCCGCTTCTTCTTGAGCATCGTCCTCCATGTCTACGAAGGCGAAGCCCCGAACCCGACCTGTTTCTTGGTCGGTAGGCAATTGCACGCGCTTTACAGTGCCGTAGTCTGAAAAAACGCTTGTTAAGTCGTCTTTAGCAGCTTGATAAGACAAATTTCCAACGTAAATAGTCACAGTCAGTTTGCTCCAAAAAGAGATCGATATAATAATAATTTAGCCAGTCTTCGGACAAGACTCGCTCGATCTGAGATCTCACAAATCCAACCTAAATTTCAGCTTTGGAATAGTTTACCGTCTACCCGCAGCAATTTGCGTACCCTGCATTACAAAGATTTGGATAACTTTTGCATAACTGGATTAAGTTATGATGGCAGATGTCTCAAAATATTCTCTGTTCACTTTGGCTCTGAGTAAAGCTCCATAAGTAGATGGACATAATTAAATACCAAACCCAAAAAGCTGTGGCGCACGCTGCGCGTGCGCCACAGCTTTTTGGGTTTGGGTTATTTATTACGTCCACCTACGTAAAGCATTACAACAACAGCGATCGCAAAATCTATAAAAAAATATGGGTAAACAAAGCCGCCTGCTTGCCTTTGTACTGGCAATTTTATTAGGGGCTGTGTATCTAATCGTCAGTCATCCGCCTAAATTAGGTTTAGATTTACGAGGTGGCGCACAGCTTACACTTCAAGCGAAAATTAATCCTGAACAAGGGATTAATGAAATTACGCCGCGCATCATGGAAACTGCTAAGTTTGTCGTGGAGCAGCGTATTAATGGCTTAGGAGTCTCCGAAGCGACAATTTTGCTATCTGGTAATAATCAACTGATCGTGCAGTTGCCAGGGGTCAATGATCCTGCTCAAGCAGAGCGGGTAATCGGTACAACTGCACAGCTTGATTTTCGGAAGCAAAAGAAAGGTACGGAAAGTGAGCTAAGAGCAAGATTGCAAATTCAGCAGGCGGCGACGATTCAGCGTGAAGTCCTGAAAAATTCTGATGATAAAAAGGCGATCGCTGAAAATGATACAGCCTATAAAAAGAGCATTGAAGACTTAAAAGGAATTTTTGAGCGCACGGGATTAAGCGGCAATATGCTCAAAGATGCGGTTGCCTCACCAACAGGCAATGGCCCCGATTCTTGGCAAGTAGCCCTGACCTTTGATGATAAAGGTGGAGATTTATTTGCAAAAACTACTGGTGAAATTGGCGGGACTGGTCGCTCTTTAGGCATCTTCCTAGACGATAAATTAGTTAGCTCGCCCTCAGTTGGCCCCGAATTTCAAGGTAAGGGGATTTCAGGCGGTCGAGCCGTGATTACGGGCAACTTCAACCTTGACACCGCCAATGAACTTGCCTTGCAATTACGTGCAGGTGCATTGCCAGTTCCTGTGGAAATTGTGGAAAATCGCACGGTCGGCGCAACTTTAGGTGCAGATAGCATCATCAGTAGTATTTATGCAGGAGCCGCAGGGTTAGCACTGGTACTAATATTCATGGTGGTTTACTACCGCATTTTAGGATTGGTTGCGGATATTGCACTGATTACCTATGCAATTATTACCTTTGCTTTGTTTGGTGTACTGGGCGTAGTGTTGACCTTGCCCGGAATTGCAGGATTTATCCTCAGTATTGGCATGGCAGTCGATGCTAATGTCCTAATTTTTGAACGGACTAGAGAAGAATTAAAAGCAGGACGAACACTTTATAAATCTGTTGAAGCTGGTTTTTATCGTGCATGGTCAAGCATTCTCGATAGTAATGTCACAACATTAATTGCCTGTGGCACTTTGTTCTGGCTTGGCTCAGGATTTGTGAAAGGGTTTGCGGTTACGCTTGGGGTTGGCGTGTTGACGAGTATGTTCACCGCCGTTACCCTGAGCCGATCGCTAATGCTTGCGATGATCAGCAATCCTAATTTCCGTAAGCCTGAATACTACGGCATGAAAGCTTTTGGCAAAATTTCGACGACGGCTGATCTAGATGCGATCGCAGAAGAAAAGGCGAGTGACAAGAAAAACGACAATACTACAGGTGCGGTGTTATGAAATTAGATGTAATTAAAAATGCTCGCCTTTACTTTTCTATATCCTCGGCTATTATTTTGGCGGGGCTGGTGGCGATGGTAATTTCTTTTCAGCAGCTAGGCTCACCTTTACGTTTGGGCATCGACTTTACAGGCGGATCTAGCATCACCCTTGGTTTGGCTTGCAATGCTGGTAACTGCGGCAAACCGATCGATGTGTCAGTCGTCCGTCAAGCAGTAGAAAGCAAAGGCTTTACTAATAGCGTGATCCAGTTGGTTGAGGGGAAAGATCTTAAAGGCATATCGATACGAACAGCGCGTCTTTCGGTTGACGAGCGAGCCAAGCTCAAGGAAACATTAACTGAGTCTTTAAAGCAATATGGTGAAGTCGATCCTAAAAAGTCGCAAATTGATGAAGTTGGGCCAGCGATCGGTCAGCAGGCGCTCAACAATGGTTTGCTTGCGCTCGCCGTATCTTTTACAGGTATCGGTGTTTACCTTGCCTTTCGTTTTCAGTTAGACTATGCAACTTTTGCGATTATTGCGCTATTTCACGACATATTCGTAACTGCTGGTGCATTTTCCATTCTGGGGCTAACGATGGGTGTCGAGATTGATAGCTTATTTATTGTATCGATGCTGACGATTTGCGGATTCTCCGTGAATGATACGGTGGTAATTTACGATCGCATTCGTGAGAATGTGAAACTCGATACCGATACAACCAGTTTTAACAATCTTGTCAATGCCTCAGTTAATCAAACTTTGGGGCGCTCGATTAATACCTCGCTCACGTCTACGCTTCCACTTGTGGCGATCTTCTTATTTGGTGGCGCAACCTTACGTTTCTTTGCACTCGCTTTGATTATTGGTTTTCTCTCTGGAGCTTATTCCAGCATTTTTAATGCCAGTATTTTGCTTGCTTGGTGGCGCAGTCGTTCGTCATCCTATAACGCCAGTAGTCCGAAAACTGAGGCAAACTAATATACAGAAAAGCTCCCTCAGGGAGCTTTTCTGTAATCAAATATATATTCACAAAGATTGGGCTGAGTTATGGATGATGAAAATATCAATATTGTTTCTGACTCTCTCACGGACAAAAATTTGGAGCAAATCGATCAGCTTCTAGAACGACAAGTACAACGCTTAATCGAAGTCCAAACATACTTGCGATGGATGTTTGATGGATTTTTATGGCTAACGGTGGGGACTGCAAGTATTTGGGCTTTGCGATCGGATATTGGGCTATGGATTGCGGCTTTTACTTGGGCAGCAGTACGCATAACTTTGGCTTATAATCGCTTGCCGATGCTGGGATTAGGAATATGTGTGGCGATGACTCTGGCGACTTTGGTTTGGCAGAGTTCGATTATTTTATGGGGAATCAATCCAAGGGAAAGGCGATCGCTAATTGATCAAGTAAAAAAGATCCAGAATAAAGGAAAAAGTCATCCCTTATGGCGTTGGGTCTGCGAAGAAAGACTATAAACATGAACAGCACGCGCAGCGTGCTGTTCATGTTTGATCTATTTTTGCTTGAGAACTAATAATGTAATATCGTCATAAATTTTATGATTGCCAATATGCGATCGCAGATCAGTTATGACCGCTTCACGAATTGCGATCGCAGATTCATTGACATGCTGACAAATTACCTCACAAAGACGTTCCAAGCCATAGAGCTTGCGTAATTCACTCTCGGCTTCCGTGATCCCATCTGTATACAACACCATCACATCTCCTGATTCTAGATGGATTTGTCTTTGATCTAAAAAGGCAAAAATCTCTTCTTGGAGTCCAATTGGGAAACCTAGATCGATCGTGTCAAACCTTTCTAGCGATCCATCTTTCCGCACCACAATAATTTCTTCGTGCTGACCACTTAAAGTTAACTTGCCATCTTTATAATCAAGCAGTGCTAATGTCAGATTTTTATCAGATGCCATTCTTTGGACATTGCCATAAATAGTACGGTTGAGAGTGTCTAAAAAGCGCACAGGATCATTTTCTTCGCTTTGCAACAAAGTTCGCACCGCAGTCTGTACCATGATCATCAGCATCCCACTCTCTAGCCCATGCCCCGTCACATCTCCGATACCGATTTTAACCCGCCCATTTTGCTGCAAAACATCATAATAGTCGCCACCAACCTCAGCAGCAGGTTCCATAAATCCTGCAATATCTAGTCCCTCAATCGATGCGAGTTCCTCATCTTTGGGTAAGATCATTTGCTGAAGGCGGCGGGTAATATCGAGTTCACCCCCCATGCGTAGGTTCTCTTCTTTGAGTAGTTCGTTTAAAGAAAGAATTTGATTGTTTGCCCTCTCTAGACCGATTTCTGCCACCTTGCGCTGTGTAATATCTTCGACAGTACCTTCGTAATGAAGTATTTTGCCGCTGTCATCTCGCAACGCCCGCACATTTTCGCTAATCCAGATCGTCGTGCGATCGCACTTATACACCTGTGACTCAAAACCAGTAATCGTTTCATTCTCTGCCATGAGATCTTGAAACTGCTGACGGCGATCGAGATCGACATAAAGCTGGGTCTTAACATCAACAATTTGCGTCAACATCTGCTCAACCGATTCATACCCATAAATCATGGCAAGCGCAGGATTAACAC
This sequence comes from Synechococcales cyanobacterium PMM_0003, assembly GCA_949128015.1. GTDB lineage: Bacteria > Cyanobacteriota > Cyanobacteriia > Pseudanabaenales > Pseudanabaenaceae > Pseudanabaena. The sequence goes on along the minus strand of CASBRC010000275.1, from coordinate 3,020 downwards.
TGAGATATTTACCATCGACAGTTGTTTGAAAAATACCATCAACGGAGTTCTCAAAGATGCTGCGATATTTTGCTTCAGATTCTTTCAATGCGATTGCCACATTGTTAAAAGAGCGCACAACCATCGACAATTCATCTTTACTATCAAGATTAATTGAGATTGATTCGCCCAAAGTCATTTGTTTAGAGGCTATATCTAACTGATGAACTGTTCGCATCACCGAAAGATAAAAGCCAATAAATAAATAGACAATTGCAATCAAGATCACGATCACAAATATCATGATGAATAGTTTTCGCTCATTAAAGCCCTGAATTCGATAGTTTAATAGTTCATCAAGAAGGTCAAAAATTTGTCGCCTCAGGATAAAGCTATCCTCCACGGTGCTTTCTAGCTCTTGCTGATAGAGGCTTTGATTTAAAGCTAATTTGTTTTCATAGGTGACTAGTTGACTGATATAGCTATTAACTTCACTTACTCTAACTACAAAATTACGGAGAGGCACATTTAAAGAATTACGAAGATTGCCACGAGAATTATTCTTAAAGGAGCGTTCTAAATTTAACTCTATATTTTCGTTGTATGTACTTAATAAACTATTTAAGGATATGAGTAGAATTCTTTGATCATTAGTGATCTCTTGCTTAAAAAAGATTTCGGCTTCTATCTGCATGATCTTATGCAATATCTTTTGCATCTCTGGCAGTTTAACTGCGCTAGCATCCATCAGATAGTAAGTATCTAGATCAGGATCGAGAATTAGATTAGAGAAATCAACTACATGGTTTTGGAAGTTTTCGATTTGATCGATTAGTGCATCGTGATTCTTAAAACCTAAGGACTCTTGACTATCCACTAAGCCTTTCCATCTAATCTTGATGTCTTTGAGCTTGTCATTTGTGTTGACCTCTACACCCAATCGACGATCGACATCTGAGAGTTGAGTGAATCCCTGATCGATCTTGTTTTGTAAGTCCAGTAATTCCTGTGATTGTGCCTGCGGAAATTTTCCTGTACTTTGTGAATTTTTATAAAATTGACGCTGTAAAATCAACTGCCTTTTCGGAATATTTTGCCATAGCTGACTCAGAGGTCGCAGATAGGCATTTCCATACAGCTCTTTTTGGGTGAATTCTATCCGACTGTTTAGCTCTGATAGCAGTAAATTCATTACTAAGGCTAGTGGCAATACAAATAGCAAACTGATCAGAAAAAATTTCTGGGGGTATTTCAGTCGATTCATAATTGCGATCGCAGGTTTAAATAGAATCATGTTTTGCTTTAGAGTCAAGATGGAAAGCCCTGTTAACAATTAAAATCTTTGCGATGGTGAGAGCGCTACATATATAGTAGGCATACTGAACCTAGGATATCTTGTCGCTGCGCCTAATACTCTCTGGATGTACAGCTTATTGAGGCTTTAAAGGGGGGCGAGAAATTTTTGAAAGTGCCGCGAAGCGGCACTTTCAAAAATTTCTCTGGGTTTTATGGCAGCGCAAAGCGCTGTAAATGGCAAAGAAACTGCATAACTTTTAACAAGTAACATTGATCCAGCTCACAAATATTTGGGAAACTTATCACAAAACAAATAGTCATCAAAGGTTAAGTTTAGGTTAAGATAAGATTAACAAAGTTAACCACGCTTATTATCTCTAAACAATCGCCAAAATAAATTTCCTGTAAAAGTAATATAATCTGCATCTTTGCGACATACATATAGGCTCTCAGGATTTCGGCTTATCTATAGTCAATAGTCAGTCTACAGTTGTAATCTACGGAGAGAAAACCATGTCTAACGCCACCAAATGTCTGTTTCCTCGTTCTCGTTACTACGGCGAATTTACTCCTGAGAACTTGATGTTCAATGCTAATCTCCAAGAGTTTTCTCACCGTGTCAGCATCATTTGCGGTCTAGAGACAGGCGGCAAAATCTCATCGCAGGAAGCTTACTTAGAAGTTGCTGAGCTATGGCAGCAGCTAGAACAATCTCAACGAAACCTCTTCACGTGAGAGGAAAAGGAGGTGCATTGCATCTCCTTTTCTTTTTTTGCGATCGCTAAAACATTATGTGTGGGTTATGTGTGGGTTTGCCAACAATTTATTTAACTATTGCTGCAACTTTCCCGCTTAGTGCTAATCTTGTAGATGGCTCGGATCTATGCGATCGCAACGCCCGAATCGTGTCAGGGTCGGAAGACAGCAGCACTAAGGGATGCTTGAGATAGGCGTAGTACCCGGGCTACTTTTTTAGGTTTAGCAATGGGTGCAGGAGAGATTCATGGGTCGGGCGAAAAAAGTCGTACTTGCATATTCAGGCGGCGTTGATACATCTGTTTGCATTCCTTATCTCATGCAAGAATGGGGCGTTGAAGAAGTTATTACCCTTGCAGCAGACCTAGGACAAGGCGATGAGTTAGATCCGATCAAGCAAAAGGCTCTAGATTCAGGAGCATCGGTCTCTCTAGTCCGAGATGTAACTAAAGAATTTGTCACAGACTATGCATTTCCAGCGATTAAAGCCAATGCGCTTTATGAAAATCGCTATCCTTTAACGACTGCTTTAGCTCGTCCTCTGATTGCCAAGATCTTGGTAGAAGCGGCGGAAGAGTACGGTGCTGATGCAGTTGCTCATGGATGTACGGGCAAAGGTAACGACCAAGTAAGATTTGATGTGTCAATTGCGGCGCTTAATCCTGACATTAAAGTATTAGCTCCTGCGCGTGAATGGGGCATGAGCCGTGAAGAAACGATCGCCTATGGTGAAAAGTTTGGGATTGCTTCACCTGTAAAGAAATCCTCGCCATTCAGCATTGACCGTAACTTATTAGGACGCAGCGTTGAAGCTGGCCCCCTTGAGAATGCGTGGAATGAGCCACCTGAAGAAATTTATGCGATGACCAGAGCGATCGCCGACACTCCTGACGAGCCAACCTATACTGAAATTGGCTTCGAGAAAGGGATTCCCGTGGCGATCGATGGTGTGGCTCTGGAGCCTGTTGAGCTGATCACCGTTCTAAATG
>CASBRC010000274.1 GCA_949128015.1 Synechococcales cyanobacterium PMM_0003 | reverse complement strand
GTTAGAAGCGATGCTGCCCTATTTTCGGGAATCATTTGGTAATCCTGCTAGTTCTGGTCATTTTTATGGATGGGAGGCTGAATCGGCGGTCAAATTAGCGCGTGAGGCGGTCGCTGATGCCATCAAAGCAACACCCGAAGAAATTGTCTTTACTAGTGGCGCAACCGAGGCGAATAATCTCGCGCTCAAGGGTGTGGCTGAGACCTATCACCAAAAAGGGCGGCATATAATCACCGTTCAAACCGAACATAGCGCCGTGCTTGATCCCTGTGCTTATTTGCAATCCCTTGGTTTTGATGTTACCTATTTACCCGTCAAAGCTGATGGTCTAATTGATTTGCAAGAACTTGAAAAAGCCATTCGTCCCGATACAATTTTAGTCTCGGTAATGGCAGCAAATAATGAGATTGGAGTATTGCAACCGATCGCAAAAATTGGGCAAATCTGTCGCGATCATCAAGTTTTATTTCATAGCGATGCGGCTCAAGCGATCGGCAAAATCCCGCTCGATGTAAACGCGATGCAGATCGATTTGATGTCGCTGACTGCCCATAAAATCTATGGCGCAAAAGGAATTGGGGCTTTGTACGTCCGTCGTCGTAATCCAAGAGTGACCATTGCGCCGCAGTTACATGGTGGCGGACATGAGCGGGGAATGCGCTCTGGTACTCTCTACACACCGCAGATTGTGGGTTTTGCGAAGGCTCTTGAAATTGCGATCGCATCTCAATCTGAGGAGCAACAAAAAACTTTAGCGCTGCGTGAATATCTATGGCAGAGATTAAAAGAATGCGATCGCATTATGCTCAATGGACATCCTACTCAACGCCTCGCAGGAAATCTCAATGTGAGTTTTGTCGGTATAAATGGACAAGCCTTAATGCTTGCCTTGCAACCGATTGTCGCTGTCTCTTCAGGTTCTGCTTGTACTTCCGCAAAAACGTCTCCTTCCCATGTGCTAATGGCTTTAGGTCATTCTAAGGAGTTAGCTTATGCTTCCATTCGTTTTGGAATTGGCAGGTTTAATACTTTTGATGAGATAGAGATAGTTGCTAATCATGTGATTGCTTCAGTGCGATCGCTCAAATAGAGCAAATTTTTGACAGTATTTATCTGAAAGCTATTGCCATCTAGTGATTTTAGTTGATTAATCATGCGATCGCACTCTTTCTAAAAACCGAAAAACTTCCCGACCATGCTAATAAGATTACTAATGAATTGAAAGTTTTGTTCTAATGGCGTGAGCTTGTTTACAGGAGCAATAGCTTGTCTAAAAAATACACCTTTTCCAGAAAATTGATTATCAATCAACGAAATTTTATTACGAAAATATGGCCAAAATGTTTCGGTACGGATAGTTGAATAAGCCAATTGACTGTCAAAGCCTACCAATAATTGACTTTCAAGACTTGTCTTTGCTTGCGATGTCTCCATGGCATATATACCACCTCTGCCTTCTAAATATAGTTTACCAGTCTCATAAAAAATAATGTACCGATGTTGTCCTGTTAACCAGCTATGCAAACTCCATACCCATTGAGTTCTTAATTGAATATTGCCAGATATTCCAACAATATAAGATGGGTGAATAACAAGTCCAGGATGTTGTTGTAATTTAATTTCAGTAATATAATTACCTTCTAATCTGGGCGACAAAACAACAGTTCCATTTTCATCTTTATTTTTAGTAGTAAATTCTGTTAACTCAACTAACCCTGACGCATAACTGATAAACGGGGCAGACCATTTCCAAAATAATCGTGTTCGTCTAATCAGATTACGATCATATTGATTCATGTAATCCATCCTTATCCATAAAGGATTACATGAATCAACCTTGATAGCGATTGTTTTTTCTGCGTTTTTATAGAAAATATCTTCAGAGATTGTTGGCTCAGTTAATTGAATAGGACGAGCCTTTTCTGCAAGACGGGCAAATCCAAAAAAGCACATTATTTTCCACAGAGGTGAAGCTAATAGAACAAAAAGAACAATAGAAAAGATATGCGCCCAATTCTTTTGAAGATTTACCTCTAATAATTTCCATACTCCACTCACATTATTAAGTTGTGTAAGTTTTTGTCCTAGTTGTTTGTTGAGGTCAAAGTATTCTTTTTTTAGCTTGTGATACGCTATATCTCTCTCATCTATTATTTTACAAGCGGTTTCTTTTTTTAATTGTTTGTCAAAACGATAGAGTTCATACCACGGATGATTAGCCTCACATTCATCTTTAAGTTGGAGATCTATATTCTTGTTTGTGTCTTCAAGTTTCTTTTTGGCTTTTGGTATTTCAATATTTTTAAGCTCATCAATTTCCTTATTTAGTGTGTTGACCATTTCTTGACTGTTTTTTCCTGAAATTTCATTCCAGAAATTTAGTGCTTGTGATTCAAAAATATTACGGGTACTGAATAGAACGGTCAATATAGCGACAAGAAAAAGAATGCTAGTAATTTTACTTGCCAGCCACAAAATGATAGCGGATATTAGTTTCATAAAATATCACTAATTCAAATCTGAAGTGCAATACTAGATATCTATGCACAAGGGACTCATAAGAATATTCTGACATTTATCACAACTATCAAGATATACCCATGAGCCATACCCATTTTACGACATTAGAAAGAAATCAGTTATATCAATTGCGAATCACAGACCACTTATCACAGTCAGCGATCGCATTAATTTAAAATCCGTGAAATCCAATAATCCATTTAATCCGCGATTCAGACTTATTCCCCTCGCCTCATTGCGATCGCTCCAACAGAGCCACCCACAAACGACGCGATCCAATTTGAGAACTATAAAACAGCAAATCGATTAATAATTTTAAAGCCAAGCGCTGAATCGCGTCAGGTTTCGCTTGTTCCTCCTCAGCCATCCGCTCTTGATACAGACTATTAAAGCGATCGAGATAATCACCCAAAATCGGTTCGCGGTGAGGTGGACGCTTTAGCGCCGTGCATTTTTCTAACTGCGCAACCGCATTACGGATTGCAAATTGTTGTTGCGCCGCCAACGTACAACTGATTAAAGTCATCGCCCGCGCCTCATCAACATCCAGCTTTTTGCGCCCCTTGCCCTTGCGTAAAGGACTAGCCTGACGCAAACGCCATAACGTAATGCGATCGCTTAAAATCTCTTCTAAACCCAACTTCTCCGCAACCGCCAGCATTTCATCAGAGCCAAGCCCCGTTAAAGCCTCCAAGGACAGCAGCACTAAATCCAAATGCGCTTTGATCGCCTGTAACTGAGGCAAATCTGGATTGTCAAAAGATGGCACTGGTTGGGATGTCATGAGTCAGAATTAGATTTAATTTGCGGTAGCGGTGGCAGAGGTAAAGGGTGCTGTTTGCTTTGTGACTTCTCAACCAAGTCTTTAGTTGCCTTGATACCTACACTAATATCACTTAATTTGTCACTTGATATATCAATCACTTCACCACGCGATGCACTTCTTGCCCTGCCTTGAGTTGCCCATGCTTGCATGAAGCTAATCTGTTCTCTCGCCGTACTAGCCAAGGGATATGTTTCCTTGATTGCGCCTAAAATATCCTCAGTATTCACATCACGCTGCTCATGAAAAGCACGATACATTCCTTCGACGATCGCTTGTTCTATTTCTGCGCCACTAAATTCTTTGGAAATCGCCGCCATTTGAGCGCTATCAAAAGTGCGTAGTTCCATCGGTCGAAACCGCTTCAAATGGAGCAGAACGATTTCTTTGCGTTCTTCATAGGTAGGTAAATTGATAAAAAATAATTCATCAAATCGCCCTTTTCGCAATAGTTCAGGCGGTAAAGCATGAATATTATTCGCTGTCGCTACGACAAATACAGGACTGGATTTTTCTTGCATCCACGTTAATAATGTTCCTAATACGCGCTGACTAGTTCCCGAATCACCTGTGCTGTTAGCAATCCCCCCAAAAGCTTTGTCGATTTCATCAATCCAGAGAATGCAAGGAGCAAGGGCTTCTGCTAGCTGAATTGTTTGACGGGTACGGCTTTCAGACTGTCCAACGAGGCTGCCAAATAAACGCCCGACATCTAAGCGCAATAGAGGTAATCGCCAAAGATTTGCGATCGCTTTCGCACAGAGACTTTTACCCGTTCCTTGAATGCCTAATAATAAAACACCACGAGGATTTGGCAATCCAAAAGCCCTTGCTTCATCAGAAAAGGCTTGCTGGCGCTGCATCAGCCAGAGCTTGAAATTATCTAATCCCCCAATACTATCTAAAGTCTCACTGGGTGTAAAAAATTCTAAAAACTCAGTTTGGCGAATCCGTTTTTGCTTTTCAATCAAGACGCGATCGATATCCGATTCATTGAGAAAATGCTTTTGAACAATCGATTTAGATAGCGTATGACAAATGCGATCGCGAGTCATGCCCATACAAGCTTTAATCAGTTGTTCGAGGCTATT
>CASBRC010000273.1 GCA_949128015.1 Synechococcales cyanobacterium PMM_0003 | reverse complement strand
GTCAGCACCCATTGCTCTTGGGGAATACCCGGCACCGCGATACATCCATCTTGATCTAAACAAGTTGCGATCGCATCAATTGACGACAAAATTGATTGGTTATGTCCCTGCTCTCGCACATAAAACTGATTGCCATAGCGAGACTGCAACTCGATCCAAAAACCGCGTGATAGTAGTGGGTAAACTGCATCACCGACGCTAAAATTCAGTAAGTTGCGTCCACGCGAGTCGGCGACTAACATCACACTGTTATCGTCAAGCCCCCAAAATTCTTTTACGGCTCTTCCTGGAGTGCGATCGACTTGAGTAAGTACCCGCAGCTTCCAACCTGTCTGTTCTTCAAATTTTGTTAACCTTTGATCTAGTTCTAATTCTTCCGAATCAGTTAGAAATCTCCCTAAGTCAATTACATTAGAATATTTTTCAGGCAATAGCTCTGGTGCATCAAAGGCTTGGGCAACAGGAATATAGGTAAATGCGATCGCAAGAGGCAAAAACATGGCGATCGCGATCGCCGCAAATCTTTGAGTAAATCTCTGAATAAATTTCCTAAGAGTGGGCTTAATCATGATTTTTATTAAAGGTAAAATTAAAAGAGGATCTTAATATTTCTTAATATCTTAGCAACAGTATATAGTTAAAGATACTTTCTCTCTGTATTTTTTTTCCTATGGCAAGCCCAATTCAGTGGTATCCAGGTCATATCGCCAAAGCTGAAAAGCAGTTGTTAGAACAACTGAAATTGGTTGATGTGGTAATTGAAGTGCGCGATTCGCGCATTTTGATGTCTAGTAAGCATCCCAAAATTGAAAAATGGGTGGAGGGAAAGTCGCATATCTTAGTGTGCAATCGCATCGATGCCATATCTTCGACAGTGCGATCGCAATGGACGCGATGGTTTACTGAGCAGGATCGCATGATTTATTTCACCGATGCACAGGCTGGCAAAGGCATGGTGGAACTAATGAAGGCAGCACAGGTAGCAGGCGAGAAGGTAAATGAACGCCGACATGGGCGGGGCATGTTACCTCGTCCTGTGCGGGCGGTGGTGATCGGTTTCCCCAATGTGGGTAAATCAGCGCTAATTAACCGCTTACTCAAAAGAAAAGTGGTCGCCAGTTCTAATAAAGCAGGGGTAACCCGCCAGTTACGCTGGGTCAGGATTTCCGATCAGATTGATTTACTGGATACGCCTGGCGTAATTCCACCTTTGCTGCACAATCAAGATGCAGCGATGAAATTGGCAATTTGTGATGATATTGGTCAGGCTGCCTATGACAATGTGTTAGTGGCAGCCGAAGCCGTAGATTTGTTGATCGCCCTAAATGCTAAGTTGAGTAGTCGTTACCAAATTGATCCAGCGACTGTCACTTCAGGGATTGAGTATATTCACGAAGTCGCCGCTTTAAATAAGTTTCAAGGCGATTTAGATAAGGTTGCTAGATTGATTTTATATGATTTTCGCAAAGGGAAATTAGGTGCGATCGCCTTAGAAATGCCACCTTTTTAATACTCAAGAAATCATCCGCGTAATTTCGCAAACTGTTCAATACTAGAAATTCATGACAACGAACAAAAACTACAACAAAATTTATCTCAAAGGGGTAAGAGCCTATGGATATGTGGGATATCTACCCGAAGAAAATGTACTAGGACAATGGTTTGAGGTGGATGCAACTTTATGGGTTGATTTTGAAGAAGCTACCCACAATGACGAAATCGAAGATACGGTTAACTATATTTCCTGTATTCAGAAGATTGAGAATCTAATTCAAACTCAGAAATTTAAACTAATCGAGCGCTTAGTCGGTGCGATCGCCGATAGCCTCCTCGAAGATCTAAAAATTGCACAGGTCGAAGTCCGCGTCAACAAGCATCCGCCAATTCCTAATTTCCAAGGATCTGTTGCTGTCGAAATTTTGCGATCGCGTGATCACCAATCATCAACAAGAGCCGCTAAAACTATTCAAACAAAACTTGAAACAACGGCAATCCCAAGCAAACCCAAAGCTGAATCGGTTCTAGAAGCCAAAGTCACCAACCAGCAATCACCAATCACCAGTTCAGCCGAATCCAAAATTATTAGCATCCATACCGATGGTGCTTGCTCCAAAAATCCAGGACCAGGCGGTTGGGGTGTAGTCATCCATTTCTCAGATGGTAGCATCAAAGAACTTGGCGGCGGTATTCGCGAAACCACCAATAACCAAATGGAACTGCAAGGTGCGATCGCAGCCCTAGAATTTCTCGCTACTCACAAACAATCAACACCCGTCGATCTCTATACCGATAGCAAGTATGTTCTAGACGGAATTACTAAATGGATTAAAGGCTGGAAAAAAAATGGCTGGAAAACCAAAGATAATAAGCCCGTCAAAAATCAAGAATTTTGGCAACAACTCGATCCTCTGAATTCATCAAATATCCGATGGCATTGGGTAGAGGGACATTCTGGCGATCCCGATAACGAGAGATGCGATGCGATCGCCCGTAGTTATACCGCCAAATACATGTAAAAACCTAAAAAGCTGTGGCGCACGCTAAGCGTGCGCCACAGCTTTTTAGGTTTTGGATTTAATGTTGCTGTGAAAAAGCCTTTTCAACTTTTGTCATTAAGGTAAATGGAAAGCCCGGTTCTCGATATAAATGAGAAGGAATTTTTTCTTTAATATCCTCATGAAACTGGGGTAAGTCACTCCAATGACGACCACATTGCACATGATGAGCAGTGTGATATCCCAAATTGCAAGTAAAAAAGTTATACCAACGATCCGTAATGTTATACGTCGCTGCATAGGCATCCTCTTGGTCTAATCCAGAATGATGATGATAAGTCTCGTTGACGGTCAAGAATAACAAAATGATCATCGGAATAATAAAAATAATCAAGGTTCTACTCCAATCAATCCAAGAGAGCAAACCCAGTATCAAGGTCGTCAACAAAATATTCTGAATTAGCTTATTACGAGATTTTGGGTATCGCTTTCCTACGATTAATGCTCTTGGATAAGCCATGATCCCTACTTTAAAGGTGTATTCCATCTGTGGCATTAATCTGCCACTATTGGTCTTCCAAGCAGACTCATCTTTGGACTGATCTAAATAGTTAATATGATGACCGAGAGTATGGTGCAAAACCCAAGCCTCTCCGACGATTCCCGTTTGCAGCCCCATTATGACTTCAAGTAGACGATTTGCCCAAGAGAGGGTGAAAAACTTGCAGTGCTGATGGTGATGATTCCAACTGCAAATCAAGCCTTTAATACCAAGGCTCAAGACTGCCCAAACAATTGGTATTAATATCGATGGACTGAATAGAAAAACTGCTAAATCAATCGCTAAAACTAAAAAAATAGATGTAATGAGGAAGTAATCGATTCTTTTTCTGACAAACATGCTCTAAATAATTAGTCGAATAAGGTTTTTAACAAAGGTTAGTTTGTCGCTCACTGTCTAAATTTAACACGTTCAGCAGGCTTGTTTGTTTCTGATATTTACACTGCGTATGGTGATAGGCAATCGCAACAACCATCATCTCCAAAATTTCGCATAATTGCGATCGCACTATAAGCACTTTAAAAATGCGATCGCAACGATCAGAAAATATCCTCATAAATATCTGCCATCGCTAAAGATAAATTTAGCGAATTTAGAACTAAATTATCCTCATGTCCTAATATTTCTTTAGTCCAATTACCTACCAAATCTTGGCGATAGACTTCTATCTTTATTTTATCTTGTGCAACCAAAATATATTCTTGCAGACTATTAATTGTCTGATAATTAATCAATTTTTCGCGCCGATCGCTTACCTCAGTACTTGGTGACAACACCTCAAAAATCACACAAGGATAATTTACCAGATAGGTATCTCTATCTTCGGGACTACAAGTAATTAGCACATCAGGATAATAAAATATAGTCTTATTTTGATAGACAGACTTTAGTATTACCTTCATGTCTGACATAAACACATCGCAACTTCTTCCTCTCAATTGGGAACGCAAGCGACTGGCAATATTCAACGTAATTATATTGTGTGCTTTGCTTCCTCCAGCCATCGCAAAAACCTGACCATCCAGATATTCATGGCGAACTTCGCTTCTACTTTCCGCTTCTAAATATTCCGTGACCGAGAAAATGGGTATTGGCGATCGCATAATTTCTAGTTTTCACTAATTTTTACTTTAACTGTCATTACAATTATATGCTTCTGCTCAAAATAAAGCGATCGCAACAACCATCATCTCCAAAATTACGCATAACTGCGATCGCCCCAACTCTCATCTTCAAAATTTTACTTGATAGCGATCGCCAAATCACTCACTACCCAAATATCAGTAATGTATAGTGTTTTAAGATAGAATGTTTGCTAGGAGTAGCTTAAAGAGGTACTTAGGTGAAGACGAAAGATACAACTAAGCGCGTCACCGTTTCTTTGGCGGTTGATGTTTTTAATAGCTTGCCTTTACGAGGGCGAATGAGTTGGCTGCGTGAGGCGATCGCTGAGAAGTTGCGACGGGAAAATCAATTTGTTCCAAGTTCGGCTGAGTCTAAGGCGGTCGCTCGAATTGCTAAGCCGATTGGTGAAGATGAATGGGTAACGATTGGAACTCTAGATGAGGAGTTTGATTTGGAGCAGGTGAATAGGGAGATTGTGCAGCGCGGCTATACGCGCTAAGTATTTTTTGCAAGTGCATCCACTTGTATTTTCGGAAAATTTACCAAATTTGCCGACGGTCTTGCAAGCTGATTTTGAGGGTTTGTTTAAGCCTATTTTACAGTCAAGTCCTGAGACTGGTGGGATTTTGAGTTGTCATAAGTTAAAGGGCGATTTGCGTGGATATCATGCTTTGGAGATTCTTTATGATGAGGCGGAATATAGGCTGGTCTATCGGATTTATGAAAAGCCTACTCCAAAAAGGGTGCGGGTGATTAGTTTTGATATTCACGATCCTGCTTATGAGAAAGCTAAACAAAGAGTGATGGGGTAGGATCGCAACAACCATCATCTCCGAAATTCCACATAACAGCGATCGCCATTTTCTTATTGTGAACCCTTATTTTTTATGATTTATTGCCTGAATCGGTGTCCAGTGTCCTTGCTCGGTCTTATCAAAATCTTTGTCAAAGCTGATAATGATTGCTTTTTCACGTTCGGCGGCAACATATTGATACGCATCATCAAAATCCAAATTAGAATTATTCATGACCTCAACCACCCGCTTCATAGCTTTAGGAGGTACGGTCACTACTAACACATCACTGTCAATGAGAAGGTCTTCCACAAACTGAACAAAAACATCTCTTTGTTGCAGT
>CASBRC010000272.1 GCA_949128015.1 Synechococcales cyanobacterium PMM_0003 | reverse complement strand
CTCTAGCGCGATAAAAACAAAAGCGCAAAAGGATGGGTTGGAGCGAAGCTTCAACCCATCCTTTTGCGCTTTTTTAAGGTGGCGCAGGGTAAAATCACCTAAGCCTATCTGGGAGCTTTCAGAAGAAATATTTCTATGAGCGATCGCAAATCATTTCCTAATCCTCGAAAAGCCCCAAAATTATCACTCAAATTTATATTGATGTTATAGCTGTAGCCACTTGTATCAAGACAAATCAAAACTCAAAAGAGAGGGATGGCGCGGAGCGCCGCCTCTCTCTTTTGGGTTTTATGTCCTAACAAGACTGGCGACAGCTATAACATCAGTAATAAGATTACAAGTGTTGCTTTGCGACACTTGTAATCTTATTTAGCGGAGTCAAAATGTACATTCTCATTGGTGGGGCAGGAATGATGGGTTTAGACTTAGCGAAAACCTTGCTAAACATGGGTCACACGATCGCAGTTATCGATACTAATCCCACAGCATGTCAATATGCTCGTGAAAAAATTGGTGTGATGGCTTTTGAGGGCAGTGCTGTCAACACGACTGTTTTATTAGAAGCGGGTATTCGTAAATGTAATGCTTTGATTGCCTCCTTACGCGAAGATGCCCTTAACCTAGCAATGGTCACTCTCTCCAAGCATTATGGTGTACCTCAAATTATGGTGCGAATGAGCGATCGCGACTTTGAGGAACCCTATCAACTGGCGGGAGCAACCCATATTATTGGGACATTAGAGCTATCAATTGCAAGGATTGTGAATGCGATCGAATATCCTCAAGTTGATGCGATGATGCATTTTGAGCAAGGGCAAGTGGAAGTATTAAAGCTCTCAATTCCAGAGATTTGCTCTATCGTAGGACTGACAGTTGCCGAAATCGCGCAAAATCCTCTATTCCCGTCAGGAACTTTGATTATCGGCTATCAAGCCCATCCCCATGAAGATTTAATAGTGCCGAATGGCGGCACGATTTTGGAAGGTGGATCGACAATTTTGGTGGTCACTAAACCGATTCTAGTGAGACAAATGCTTAACTTTATGGGTTTATGCTAAGTTGTATTGCGCTGACTCTTCTTGACGAGACTGTTTACAGCCATCAGATTCTAGTCATCTTTCAAAGATAAAAGTTTCTCATTAAGTGTCTTGAGATAATCCTCAGCAGCAGCATCAGAAAGTAGCCCTTTACGGATCGCCTCATTGATTGCCACTTTTTCGGCAAGATAAAGACTACGACTGATTCCTCCCAAATACTGCTCGCCATCGCTGTCTAGGTCATCGATCGTAGTTTGGTTATAAAGATCGCGCAGTTCCTTTTCTGATGCAGCAATTTTTGCTTGATAGCTAGCAAATAATTCTTCGTGTAAAGATTTTGGCAGACTACCCGAATCCAACAGACTAGCTAGTTCCCTTTGGGCAGCTTTTGATGCAATTAAATTTAGTTGCAGGGTTTCAATTTGCTGCTTAGTTAAAGATGGTTGCGATAAATTTAACTTTTTCACGAACCAAGATAAACTCAGTCCTTGTCCCACCAATGAAAACAACACCGTACTGAAGACTAAAGTAATCACTTGCATCCGTCCGGGCAAGGCGAAGGGTAAACTCAAGGTGAGAGCCATAGATAGTGAGCCTTTGACATTTCCTAAAATCAATACATGTTGCCAACGCAAAGGTATCGGGCGATCAAAGAAACTAAGTAAGTAGAGCAATGGATAGATGGCTACAACTCGACCAATTTGATAAGCCAAAATCGCAAATAATGCAGTTGGAGTTGTGCTAGATATTGTTAGGGGATCAACTTCAATCCCAACTAGCAAAAAGATAAATGTGTTTGCCCCAAATCCAGCATATTCCCAAAAGTTGAGTAGACTGACTTCAGTTGGAGCTGAGGTTTGGCGAAAACCAAGGCTACCGATCACCAATCCCGCGACCATAACGGCGATCGCACTGGAGACTCCTAAAGCATTCCCAATTTGAAAAGTTCCTAACGACACAGCGACAGTTAACAAAATCGTACTAAGAGCATCATCTAATTGTTGAAATAAGCCAACACAAAGATAGCCAAGTCCTAATCCTAAAACACTCCCCCCCACAAAAGCGATAAAGAGTTGCTGTATTCCCTCAGTCACACTAAAGGAACCTTTAGTAAAAACTGTGGTGATGATACTCAACAAGACAATCGCAACACCGTCATTGAATAGACTCTCACCTTCGACAATGGTAGAAAGTGAGCGTGGCACGGTCACCGATCTAAAGGCGGCGATTACAGAGACTGTATCCGTAATCGTGAGAATCACACTAACAGCACAAGCAGTAATCCATACAAGATTAACGCCAAACTTAAGTAATATTGCAGTTACCGTTGCCGATAAGACCACGCCTGGCCCCGCAAGTAGCAAAATTGGCTTAATTGTACTGCGGAGGCGGCTAATATCAGTATTTATCGCCGCTTCAAATATTAAAATCGGTAGAAATAAATTTAAGATTACTTCAGGATTTAAGCCGATGGAAGTTGGTAATATTTGTTTGGGAATAGCTAAGCCCGCTAAGACCAAACCGACAACATAGGGAATCCGTAACTTTCTGGTAATCAGGGCAACGGCCGTGGCTACGATTAAGAGGATGATTAATGCACTTACTAATCCTGTAAATCCACTAGAAGTTGTTGATGTTGCTACTGGTTGAGAGATTTGGAGATTATTGGCAAAAAGATAACTAATCACAATGTTTTCGTAGTGGTAGATCGGTCACTGCAATATCTATTTAGGTGATTTCTTGGAAAGATTTTACCGTGGTTGTGCCGCGCTTCGCGCGGTACAACCACATTTTGGTTTTAGTTAATCGGTTACATTTATTGTTAGAGATCACCTTAAAATCAAAAAAAACAGAGGAAAGGCTTAGCCTTTCCTCTGTTTTTTTTGATTTAGGCTATTTAGCTGATGTAAAAACGATGCTTATTTGAGAATCTAAAAACAGCAACATAGATGTTTCGTTAAGCCCATTTGCAGCGAGATTTAGACTAAATAAGTTTGAATCTCGCTATTTTTGTTGCGTTTTATTGAAGGCTTTTGAACAAATACGTCTCTTTATTTGAGATTACTTATTGCAGACTGGTATAGTAACATAAACTGGAAGATCTGGTCAGAAATTTTTGCCTTTATGGATGCAACCCTTATTCGTCAACTTGTATGGCTAGACTATCGATTAGCTCTGCTACTTCTTGCTTTTATCCCATTTTGTTTATTGGTTTGGGCTTTTCGGATTGATAGCGAAGCCATCAAGCGATCGCTACTTTTATATTGGCGCGTGGCTAGTCTGGTATTGATTACTATTTATTTAGCGATTGGTAGCTTGGGCATATCTTATATATCAGGAATTGTGGCTGCGGTTTTAATCGTTTTGGCGCTGTGGTTTTGGCAAGATCTAAATGAAGATATTGAAGCTTCTCGCAAAAGTCTGCGACCAATTTATTTAGGATGGCGTTGGGCAACCACAGTCTATTGCTCTCTGAGTGTAGTATTTCGACTATTATTCGCTAACTGTGCGTTTATAGATGCCGAACAACTGAGCGATATTTGCAAAATTTGGTTCGAGCCACCATTAAGCTTTAGCACCATATTTCATAATAGTGTCCCCGTTGAAAATTTAGCTTTTATCGGCGCTGTTGGGGGAATTGTTTACATGCTGTACTTATTTTTCTTCCTTGCCTTTAGCTTGCCGAAAACTGGTCGAATCGCGTTTCGTGATTAATTAGGAGATTTCTAACAAAGAATTTACCCCACCCTAACCCTCCCCTTGCAAAGGGGAGGGAACAAGATTTCTGGTCTTCCCCCTTGGCAAGGGGGAATTAAAGGGGGTAAGTCCGACATGCGCGTTTTACAGGGTATTTCCTTTCTTGGAAATGTCCTTAAGTGACTAATAAAAAAGGGCGCTTTGCGCCCTTTT
>CASBRC010000271.1 GCA_949128015.1 Synechococcales cyanobacterium PMM_0003 | reverse complement strand
CTATTAGCTCTGACAGGTGCTTCAGGTGTAGCTATTTTTGATGGCGATGACAACATTGTTTTAATTGGTAAAACCCCCACTGAAGTCGCCTTGAAATCTTTGCTCAATTGGCTCAGCGATCGCATTGAGCAAGATATTTTTGTCACCGATGCTTTGCCTAGTCTCTGTCCTGTTGCGGATGAGTATAAAAACGTCGCCAGTGGACTACTGGCGATGGCAATCTCCAAAGCGCAAAATCAATATGTGCTTTGGTTCCGTCCTGAATTATTACAGACCGTGACTTGGGGAGGCAATCCTGACAAGCCTACACAAGTAGAAGCAGATGGGAGTTTGACGATATTCCCGCGTAAGTCATTTGCCGCTTGGCAAGAGATTGTCCGAGGTAAGTCTAATCCATGGCTAAGCGATGAAGTAGAGGGAGCAATCGCATTGCGGCGGGCGATCATTGATATTGTATTTCGTCGAGCAGGTGAGCTTACCAGTATGAACTTAGAATTAGAAAGCATTAATAGTGAACTAGATGCCTTTGCCTACATTGCCTCTCACGACTTAAAGGAACCTCTACGCGGCATCCATAATTACGCCACTTTTTTATTAGATGATTATGGAGAAGCCTTACAGGGCGATGGCGCGGAAAAATTGCAAACGCTACTAAGGCTAACAACGCGCATGGAATCACTGATCGAGTCCCTGCTAAAGTTTTCTCGTTTAGGTAGACAAGAGTTACGAATGAACTCTATTGATCTCAATAGCTTGTTGGAGAATGTGACTGAATTATTTGGCATGAATCCACAATGGGAAAACTGCACAATTCGCATTCCCCGACCATTGCCGACAGTATTTGGCGATCGCATTTTGATCGAAGAAATTTTTACCAATCTGATTTCTAATGCCTTTAAGTACAACAATCAACCTGAAAAATGGGCGGAAGTTAGCTGGCTTGAGTCAAGTCATCACACTGATAAAACTGTAAGTTTTTACATCCGCGATAATGGCATTGGCATCCGTGAGAAGCACTTAGACTCAGTATTCCGCATCTTTAAGCGGTTACATGCACCTAGTAAATATGGAGGTGGCACTGGCGCTGGATTAACAATTGTCAAAAAGATTATTGAGCGTCACGGAAGCAAAATTCAGGTTGAATCTACCTTTGGTAAAGGTTCTACCTTTTCGTTTACATTGCCAATTCAAAAAGGAGCCTCACCCCCCAGCCCCCTCTCCCTAGCGGATCGGGGGAGCAAGATGCTATTCTCTTGTTCCCCTCTCCTTCAAGAAGAGGGGCTAGGGGTGAGGGTCTTGGAACGTTCATTAGTTATAGGTAAATATAAAAAAATGATTTTACATAAGACAAAGCAAACTTCTTCTTGTCTTCCGACTAAGAGAGAAGAAATTAAAACTATCATACAAAGCAGATATTCGATGGAATCTTATACGCAAGAGTTATTGACTTCACATTTAGATGGCATTGCTCATCCTGTCATTATGATCGTTGAAGATAGTGATGAAGACTTTTATACCTTTATGCGAGTTACTCAAAATATTGATCTAGTAAAGCGATCGCATTACAAATTTTTGCGCTTTGAGGATGGCGACGAGTCGTTAGACTATCTATTTCGAGAAGGAGACTACCAATCTTTAAATACTCCTCTGCCAGTAGCAATCTTGCTCGATCTCAACCTTCCCGGCACCGATGGACGCGACATCATCAAAAGAGTTAAGCAAACTCCACATCTGCAAATGATTCCAATTATTGTTTTGTCAACTTCTAGTAGTCATATTGATATTCAAACTTGCTATCGATATGGTGCTAATTGCTATATGCTCAAACGGATGGGTGTATTAGAAATGCAAAAGACTGTGCAAACTTTGTTTCAATATTGGTTCCAATTGGCGCTCTTACCTAGTTATGGACAATTTATCGTTTGAGGCTATGTCATCTCCCCCTACACTAAGCGAAGCCCAAGTGCCGACTACAAAAATTTTGATCGTGGACGATTCAGTTTGCGATCGCGACACTTATGCGCGTTATCTGCAATCAGAAGTAGACCATTTTTATGAGATCGTCGAAGCAGAAACGCTAGAAGATGGCTTAGAACTATGGCGATCGCAGTGTCCTGACATTGTGTTGTTAGATGTGAAGCTGCCCGATGGCGATGGATTAGAGTTTTTAGAAGCACTTAATGAGGAGTACCCAGATCAACGATTGCCAGTAATCGTGTTGACGGGACAGGGAGATGAGGCGACCGCAGTACGCGCAATGAAACTGGGAGCAACTGACTATCTGGAGAAAAAAGATGTCACGGCTATTTCTATGTCTATCAGCATTGATCAAGTACGCGATCGGATTGCCCTCAACGCTGAACTGGCGAAATCGACACAACAGAAAGAAGAACTTCTTCAGACTCTTCAAAATCGCACAAACGAACTCGAAATACTATCCGAGCGCCTCGCATTGTCGCTAAAATCTGGAGCGATGGGTAGTTGGGAATGGAATATTATTGACAATACCCTCCATTGGGATGAGCGAATGCACGAGCTGTATGCGGTCACAGAAACATCTGATCACCTTCATGCTTTTGATGTATGGACAAATGCACTCCATCCCGATGATCTTCTCACCACTGAAACGTTGCTCCAGAATGCGATCGCCGAGAACAAACCATTCGATGCTGAGTTTCGGATCGTTCATCCTGATCAAAGTATCCACTTTATTCGAGCTTATGGGATCTTAGTACGAGGTGATCACAGGGACAGAATGATTGGTGTTAATTTTAATATTAGCGATCACAAACAAGTCGAAGAACAACTGTTGCGAACTAATGAAGAATTAATCCGCGCGACAAGGCTAAAGGACGAATTTCTCACTAATATGAGCCATGAACTCCGCACACCTCTCACTGCGGTTTTGGGCATGTCAGAAGTATTGCATAAGCAGCTATTAGGATCAGTAAATGAACGACAACAGAAGGCGCTTGACGCAATTAGCAAAGGTGGGCGACATCTGTTAGAACTGATCAATGACATTCTTGATCTATCAAAAATTTCATCAGGAAAGATCGAACTTGATCTCGACTCTGTATCCGTTCAGAACGTCTGCGATTCAAGTTTGGTCTATGTCAAGCAGCAAGCATTTCAAAAAAATATTAAAATTTATAGCAATATCACCCCGACTGTTAGCAATATTTCTGTCGATGAGCGCCGCATGCGGCAGGTTTTAATTAATCTCCTCATCAATGCCGTAAAATTTACTCCCAATAAGGGGCAAGTATCTCTGTTAGTTTCCGTTGGCTGTGGTGAAATATGGGAGGGTGAAGCTAAGGTTCCGAGCCAATTTAAAGAGCAAAATTTGCCAATGATCCTTTTTCAAGTAAAAGATACAGGTATTGGCATTGCTCCTAGAGATTTGCGCCGACTATTTCAACCGTTTGTACAGCTTGATAGTGGGCTAAATCGTCAATATGAAGGCACTGGATTGGGATTGGTAATGGTGAAACAGATTGCTGAGCTGCATAATGGTCAGGTTGCAGTTGAGAGTGTGCTAGGCGAAGGAAGTCACTTTACGGTCGCTCTACCCTATGAAATAGCTGAGCCTAATTTGCGATCGCAAGCGCCAATTACGCCATTCTCAATACCAATCGCCAAATCAAAAGATGCGATCGCGCCGCTCATTCTGCTTGCCGAAGACAATGAAGCAAATATCCAAACTTTTAATGCTTATTTAAGTGCTTACAAATATGATGTGATTTTAGCCAAAAATGGCGTAGAAGCAGTTGAAATGGCAAAAGATCACCATCCAGATATCATTCTTATGGATATTCAAATGCCTGTGATGGACGGACTAGAAGCTACTCGCTTGATTCGAGCCGACAAAAATCTCACTGAAGTGCCGATCATTGCTCTAACTGCCCGCGCCATGCAAGGCGATGAGGAACGTTGCCTCGCCGCAGGTGCTAGCGAATATCTCAGTAAACCCGTAGAGCTAGAACAGCTTATGAGAATGATTGGGCAGTTTTTAGATGTTTGACATTCGCTAAGTAGCTAGGCAAAGAAACCTTAAAACCTAAAAAGCTGTAGCGCCCGCGTAGCGGGCGCTACAGCTTTTTGGGTTTTGGGTTTAATCATGCTTACCTACTTAATGGCAAATATTTCGCATAACATCAAAAGAAATACTATAAATATTATCAAGGCAAAACATGAATTACGATGCGATCGCAATTGGTGCAGGGCTATCAGGCTGTAGTGCTGCTATTCAACTAGCTAAGCTTGGCTATCGGGTGTTGTTGCTAGAGCAAAGTCATTACCCAATGCATAAACTTTGCGGCGAGTTTCTATCTGTAGAAGTAACTGAAGCCTTTGCGAATTTAGGAATACTCGAACAAGTTCACAAGATCGGCGCACAGCAAATTCATCGGGCTTACTTAACAACTTCTGGTGGTGCATCATTTCGCAGTAAACTGCCTAGCACTGCGTTGGGGCTGAGCCGCTATCAACTAGATTTGACGCTATTTCAAAGGGCGCAAGCTGTGAATGTGACTTGTATTGATAATACGAAGGTGACAGGGGTGACAGGAAATCTCGCAGAAGGATTTAAGGTAAGCACTAGCAAAGGCGAATTTTCGGGGCGGCTAGTATTAGGTGCATTTGGCAAACGTTCGTCGCTCGATCGCAATCTGAATCGCGCATTTATGCAAAAGCGATCGCCATGGATCGCTTATAAAGGACATTTCACAGGTGTCGATATTGCTGATGTGATCGAATTGCATAGTTTCCCTAATGGCTATTGTGGACTATCGCAAATCGAAACAGGGGAAATTAATGTCTGTTGGATTGCCCATGAACGGGTAATGAAAGAACCAACCCATGCCGATTTAGATATTCCTGAATCCTTAGCCAAAAATCCCGTACTCGCCGATCGCTTCCATAATATGAAACGAGTTTCCACCTCGTTGCAAGGTCTAAGCCAGATTAGCTTTGCGCTCAAAGGGAATTTCTATAACGATATTTGCATGATTGGCGATACGGCGGGAATGATTACGCCGCTTTGTGGTGATGGCATGGCGATGGCTTTGCGATCGGCAGAAATTGCCGTTCCCCTTGTTAGTCAGTTTCTCGAACATCAAATTAATGCGATCGCATTTAAACAACAATATGCGATCGCATGGCGCAAAGAATTTCAAACGCGCTTGCAATTGGGAAGAATGATGCACAATTGCTTTGTGCAGCCACCTCTGGCAAATATCGGCGTGAGTCTATGTCAAATGGCTCCCGCTTTGGGTAATTGGATTATTGGTGCAACTCGCGGTAAACCAAATCATTTAGTCAGCAATGATTTTGCCAGTAATGCGCTCTCCTAAAGCAATACCCACACCTGCGGTAAGAAATGCGATCGCAGTTAAAATAATCACATTCGGCGTTGAGATCGCCGCAGGTTTCGGAACAAGATAACCAAAAATTGCGATCGCCCCTGATAAACCACCAAAGAACATCCCTACAGTTAGCCCACTTAGGGATTTGGGAACCATCGTCAGTGCAAAGGCAATCGTGCCATTGTTGACCGCACTCAGACAAGTGAGCATAAATAGAATAATCATCATCGCTGCGATCGCGCCATAGCCAAGCGATAACAAACCTAAACCTGCCGCAATTCCACCCAAGCTGACGATCATGAGGCGTTTGTTATCGATTCGCTTGGCGATTCTACCTGTAAGGATCGCAATCAATCCTTGACCAATTAGCGCTATTCCCATTAACAACTCAAAAGGTAAACCCGTAAATCCTGTAATGTCAGCTTTGATCGTGCGTGGTAACACATCCCCGATCAGCAGACGGATTCCCAATCCGATCGCCGCACCAACAAGCATGACAATCGCTAAATTACTCCAACTTTCTCGAATTGGTAAAGGTTCGTTTTTTTCTG
>CASBRC010000270.1 GCA_949128015.1 Synechococcales cyanobacterium PMM_0003 | reverse complement strand
TCTGAATCCATCATCACCTGTCACCGAAAATGATGCTTACTGCACCCAAGGCTTTACTTATACCTTTGCGATGGAACAAACCCAAGACGCTCAACCCCAAATAAAGCCAGAATCTTACGATCGCTATTTGCCCTATTACGGCTCTGACCCGAAGCCCAATCTGGCTAACTTCGACACCATTTTCACCTATCGCCGTATCTGGAGCGCTGAATCGGACAGCCCCAAGAAAAATGCTTTTGGTGTCTCCTCAATGAAAGCGGGAGACATCTCCATGCAGAACTGGGTTTGGGGTAATGACTATCGCCCAGGAACCGCCAAAGACAATCTCATTCTTTCGCGATCGCAATTATTGCAAGCGGGGCAATTATCGCCAAATGGATGGATGGGCGGTTTGCGAGCAGAAACTCTCAAGAGCGGTGAAGAGATCGCGCTCGGTTTCTATTATTGGCTCGTAGCTGGCACGACTGATTCACAACAAAAAACTGATTGGAAAAAGCCTTTTCCTAATCATCGATTGTTAACTGGTTTTGACTCGCCAATGGGAACTTTACATGGGCTATCCAAATATCCTTACATTCGCGAATCTAGACGGATTATCGGTCGTCCGTCCTATGGCTATCCTGAAGGCTTTAGTATGTCAGAGATTGATGTCTCACAAGTAGATTTTAGTACAGAGCTTTATCAAAATAAACTCTCAGCACAAACCTATCGCGATTTATGGAATGCACTGGCTGGATTAGGTACAACTAGCGCGATTAGGAACAATACAGATCCTGCAAAGATTTCTCGTCGTACTCGTTCGACAATTTATCCTGATGCGATCGGCATTGCTCAATATTATCTAGATTTTCATCCTTGCCTGAGTGAATACCCTGTCGAAAAAGCTGGCAATACTGAACGCGCAGGCGTTCGCAATGGGCATGGTCCAGCATTTCCTGGTCAGATCCCGTTGCGATCGCTAATTCCCCAAAAAATCGATAACCTGATCGTCTCTGGCAAAAACATCGCCTTCAGTTACATCGTGGCGGCGGGCTATCGCGTTCATTCCTACGAGTGGTCTGTGGGAGCCGCCGCAGGGACGACTGCATCTTTTGCTTTGTCGGAAGGGATTCTGCCCTATCAACTAGTTGAGAGCTTGCCAAGAGTAAGTCCTCAACTCGCCCAACTACAGCAAAAGCTAGTGACAAATAATAATGCGATCGCATTTCCCGACACCTCCATTTTCAATCTCAATTGGAGTGACTGGAAAATCTGGTGATTAAAGAAAATCAGGATTTTCGCCTAATTCTCTTAATCTCGCTGCTAAAAGTTCTGACTTTTCCTCAGGCGTGAGATAGCGCCGCCCTTGCGGATCAAACCAGCTAAGAATCTCACGCCGCAATCGATCGGTCGGCAATACACAGCGCCCAATCCCTAAGCCAATCTCTGGCATCCAGAACGGTTCACCAATTTGTAATTGGTAATCCCCATCAATCAGTTTATAAACCTCGAAGGGTAAATGTCGATCTCGCCGCCAAAATTCGGGATTGTAAATCACATAATATTTCACTCCCAACTTGCGATAAATCTCTAACTTCTCCTCATACTCATCTCCATAGGTGTGGGACACCATTTCCAAAGTCAAAATGGGGACAATATCTTTTTCTTCCCATATTACATAACTTCTGCGAGATTTCCCACCCTTGCGTCGTTCCACGCCGACGCTCAAAAATCCATCAGGAACTATAGGGACTCTAGGACTAAATCCTGTGGTGTGATAAATTCCCATATCCGCACCAAAGTACCAATCATCACGACTTTTCCAGATATACTCCAACAGGAAAAGAAGTAAGTTAGGTAGAAAATTCTGGTCTTCGTTATCCACAGGTGTATCATCCGAATCTGGTAATTCGTCACTGCTAGGTAAGTTCTTAAGATTGATTTGAAGCATGGAAAATACCTCTTAAAGTAGCGTTTATCCAATTGAAGTAGCTGTTAGCTTTTAGGGAGCAGCAATAAATTGGAGTACCAAGTGATATGGCTTCGACTCCGCTCAGCCATCAATGGCTGAGCGGAGCGCTGTGATGAGCCTACCGAATTATCGAAACCAATCTTACAAATAGTTGGTACTTTATTTTCATGCTCGTCCCTAAGCTTTTAGGATTGGTTAAGCTAATAGCTAACAGCTAATCGCTCTATCCATAGATAGTTTCATCTTCCTTACGCCAAGCGGGATCGACGATGCAGATAAACACAATTGGCTCTTCACCGATATTTTTGAGAAATTGCTTAGCGTCGGGCGGAATATATACTGTATCTCCTGATTCGATCTCGCGAACTTCATCATCAATGTGCATTTCCCCCCTGCCACTGAGAATGTAATACACCTCAGAAGTGGTCAAAGAATGCGGCTGCGAAGTCTCACCCACGGGCAAAATTGCGTGAGCAAGACTATAGCGGAGATTGATCTCCTGTTTGTCAGGATGTAATAATTCGCGCAATATGGTCGAATCACCTGCAATAAACTCTGGGCAATCCAGCAATTTTTGGATCAGCATAATGAAAACTCCTCAAACAAGGCTGCAAAGCAGCCTTGTCTCTATTTGATTGATTGCACATCCTTGGTGGCAAAGCCATGGGCGCTTAATTCTTTGTTGAGTGCGATCGCATTTTTGACGCGATCGACAAACAAGACTCCATTTAAGTGATCCATTTCATGCTGAATTACCCTTGCGAGCAGACCATCGGCAATCAAGTTCTTGGGTCTACCATCTTCATCGCGGTAGGAGACTTCGATGCGATCGGGACGCACGACATCAAGAAATACTTCAGGAATACTTAGACAGCCTTCTTCGCCAGTAATCAGGTCACCGCCTGAAGATTTTACTTCAGGGTTGATCATTACTAGAGGAGGCTTGCTTTCGTCTTTGAGTTCGAGATCAATGACGAGTAGTTGTTTATTAACCCCCACCTGTGGCGCAGCTAGCCCGATCCCGTCGTTGCTATACATGGTTTGCAGCATCTCGACAACGATCTGACGAATTTCGTCGTTGACCTTGCTAATGCGTTTAGCGGGTTGACGTAATCCGCGATCGCCTAGGGTATGGACTTGCAGTGGTGGATTCTTGAGCTTTTGTTTGGGGACTTTGATAGAAATTGCAGGCATTGCCGATCAGCTTGTAAATATAAGCTTTGTAGTTAACTATTTCTATTTTGACATATTGCATCGATTGTTCGGCAATTATAGCTATCGCCACTTGTATTTACAGCGCTTTGCGCTCAAACCCGAACCAAAAGATTTTTTGAAAGTGTTGCGAAGCAACACTTTCAAAAAATCTTTTGTGGTTCGTTTGATCGGTAACTGCTATAAACAAACCAAAACCCAAAAAGTAGAGGCGGCGCTCCGCGCCGCCTCTACTTTTTGGGTTTTATCCATATTTATAC
>CASBRC010000269.1 GCA_949128015.1 Synechococcales cyanobacterium PMM_0003 | reverse complement strand
CTGTACTCGTTGTCTGTGAGGGCGATGCTCATAAGTCCCCGCAACCAAGCTGAAATCTGCACTTGCGTATAAGTCGGACGATCTGTTTTCATAAGAAGTTCAGTCTACAGGTTAAATAAATCATAGATGAATTTGCCATAAATTATTTCAACTGTTACGAGAAATCTCCTAAAAACCTCACCCCTAGCCCCTCTCCTTGCAAAGGAGAGGGGAAAGAAAAAGCTCTGGCTCCCCTTCTCCTTGCAAGGAGAAGGGGTTGGGGGATGTGGTGCATTTTCTTTCCACGTAACATTAGTTGTAAAACTAAAGGAGCGCACTCTCACAATTGCTACATAAAAGCGCAAAGCCCTGAAAGTTTTGCTAATATGCTGAGACTGAGGATTTTAAATATGGATGCAGCACTTACTTCTCAAGATGTTTTGCGCCGATACGCAAAAGGCGATCGCGACTTTAGTGGGCTTAATCTCAATGGCATCAAACTCAGTGGCGCAGACCTTAGCCGTACTGATTGGCTAGATGTAAACTTCGCCAAAGCCTATCTCAATAGCACCGTCTTTACCTTTGCTTGCTTGACTCGTGCCAATATGCGAGGAGCCTTGATGGTTGGAGCCAATCTTTGTGGCGCAAATCTCAATCAAGCCAGCATGAGTAACGTTAATCTATCTAATGCTGATTTACATGGAGCCAGTCTGCAAGGAGCTACTCTTTTTGGCGCAAATCTTAGTCTTGCCAATTTGATGGATGCAAATTTAATTGATGCGGATATGCGAACAATTAACTTGGCTGGCGCAAATCTTGTAGGAGCCTGCTTGAAAGGGGCAAATCTCAGACAAGAAAGAGCGATCGGCGATCAGCATGAAATTGATGCTGGCAGAAAGAAACGCAGCACCGCCAATCTCAATGGGGCAAATCTAGCTGGTGCGGATCTACGGGGCGCAAATCTATCTGGCGCGGATCTTCACAAAGCCGATTTACGTGGTGCAAATCTCCAAGAAGCGACTCTCAGTGGTGCAAATCTCTGCGAAGCCAAGCTAAATAACGCAAATATGCAAGGAGTATTTCTTAGTGAAGCCAATCTTAGCTGTGCGACTCTCTCTGGAGCGATTTTAAATAATGCCAAATTGGAACGGGCTATTCTAATTGACGCGGATCTTAATGGAGTTTCACTTCGTAATGCAATTCTGGCAGATGTTAAGGCAAGTCGAGTCCAGATGCAGGGTGCGGATCTCTCTGATGTCAAATTTACCCGTGCCGATCTGAGTCGAGCAGATCTACAGGGAGCGATTATGATTCGTGCCAATCTAATTGAAGCTTATCTTGCGCGTACAAATCTAGCTAATACCGATCTGACTGATGCTATTCTCAATCGTGCTGAGTTAAGTAGTGCCAATCTTGTTGGCGCAATTCTCACAGGGGCTACGCTTCCCGATGGAAAAGTCCATAGATAAAACAAATTGCGCTGAACTTATTCTTTCGCTTAAAAATAATAATAAAGTAATAAAAAAACAATAAATATGAATATAGCTATTTTCATTCAAGACCATTCACCTCATTTCATCTTTTAGACTAAGATAGGATTTTGTTGGTCTGGTCTGTCAAACAATGAGCGAGAACATAAAGGGTATAAATCAAGTGCAGTTCCTTGATGAATTTGAGGTAGTCGTCGTCGGCGCAGGACATGCTGGCTGCGAAGCCGCCCTCGCTTCCGCACGCATGGGCTGCAAAACCTTACTCCTCACCCTTAACCTCGATCGCATTGCATGGCAACCCTGTAACCCCGCCGTTGGGGGCCCCGCTAAATCACAACTTGTCCATGAAGTTGATGCTCTTGGCGGCGAAATTGGCAAAATCACCGATCGCACTTATTTACAAAAACGTATTCTCAATAGTTCAAGAGGGCCAGCAGTTTGGGCGTTGCGAGCGCAAACCGACAAGCGCGAATATGCCGCCGAAATGAAAACTGTGGTCGAAAATGAGCCTAATCTCTCCGTGCGTGAGGGAACAGTAATTAATACCTTGCTCGATGCCAACCAAGGAATTATCGGTGTCGAAACTCAATTTGGGGTCGGATATGGCTGTAAAGCTGTCATCTTGACCACGGGAACATTTCTCAATGGCAAAATTTGGGTGGGCAATCGTTCTATGTCCGCAGGTCGGGCTGGAGAATTTGCTGTCGCAGGACTTACGGAAACTCTAAATGCTTTAGGATTTGTCACTGATCGCCTCAAAACGGGAACACCAGCACGAGTCGATCGCCGCAGTGTGGACTATAGCCAAATGGAAGTCCAACCATCGGATACTGAGCATAACTGGTTTAGCTTTGATCCTAGTGCGTGGGTGGAGCGCGAACAAATGAATTGTTACTTAACGCGCACCACTGCCGAAACCCATCGCATCATTCGCGAAAATCTCCATCTCACGCCTGTTTATGGTGGCTTCATTGATGCAAAAGGCCCCCGCTATTGTCCTAGTATCGAAGATAAAATTGTCCGTTTTGCCGATAAAGAGAGCCATCAAATTTTTATTGAACCAGAAGGAAGAGATATTCCTGAACTATATATTCAAGGCTTTTCAACAGGAATGCCAGAGAATATCCAACTGCAAATGTTGCGAACTCTCCCCGGTCTTGAGAATTGCCATATGCTCCGCGCTGCCTATGCGGTGGAATATGACTACATTCCTGCGACGCAGTGCTATCCCACTTTGATGACCAAATTAATCGAAGGGCTATTTTGTGCAGGACAGATTAATGGAACGACAGGCTACGAAGAAGCGGCGGCGCAAGGACTAGTGGCTGGGATGAATGCGGCACTATTTGCGAAAGGTAAAGAAATGGTGGTGTTGCCAAGGGCTAGCAGCTACATCGGGACATTGATCGACGATCTTTGTACGAAGGATTTGCGCGAACCCTATCGCATGTTGACGAGTCGTTCGGAATATCGCTTGATTTTGCGATCGGATAATGCCGATCGCAGACTTACACCAATTGGGCGCGAAATCGGGCTGGTAGACGATCGCCGTTGGCAATTATTCTG